>JADGHD010000652.1 GCA_019689615.1 Frankia sp.
CCCGTGGGGCGTGGGCCGCTCGGCCCCGGCCTCGCCACGCCCCCGGCGCCGCAGCCACGGCGCGCGCCGTCCCCGGTCGCCGCCCCCGCCGCGGCGAGCGCCAGGCCGGCGCCGGCCGCACGCGGGCCCGCCGCCCATGTGGCGCATGGCGCGCCCGTCGGCGGGGCGACGGACGGCTACCCCGGCGGCGGGCCGACGGACGGCTACTCCGGCGGCGGCTGGCCGGACGACGACCCGGCCGGCTACCCCCAGATCGCAGACGAGCCGTCGCTGGACGACGATGACGCCCCCGCTGCCCCGGGTGACGCGCTGACCGGCGAGGCCGCGGCCGTGGAGCTGCTGCGCACCGGGCTCGGCGCCACGATCATCGAGCAGCGGCCGGTGAACTGACGCGCACCGTCCGGCCGCCCGCCGCGACCCGCGGGCACCGGCGGGCGGTCGCCGGCGGGTGAGGCGCGTGCTGCCGCTGATCTGCGCCTCGGTGGCTGGCGCGTAGGCTGAAGGTCATGTCAACCCCAGGACCGGCAATGCCGGGCGGTGGCGCGGGCTTCGCCAACATCCTCGAGCAGGCGCAGAAGATGCAGGCCGCAATGCTCGCGGCCCAGCAGGAGCTGGCCGAGGCCCGGGTGAAGGGCAGCGCGGGCGGTGGGCTGGTCACCGCGACCGTGAACGGGGGCGGCGAGCTCGTCGACCTGGAGATCAAGCGGGAGGCGGTCGACCCCGACGACACCGAGACGCTCGCCGACCTGGTCCTGGCAGCCGTCCGGGACGCGACGACGAACGCGCACAAGCTCGCGCAGCAGAAGCTGAGCGCGGCCACCGGTGGCCTGGCCGGCGCGCTCGGTGGGATTGGTGGGCTCGGGCCCGCTGGCCCGGGTGCCGGCCTGCCCGGGCTGCCGGGCGGTGCGCCTGGACTTCCGGGCCTTGGCTGACGACGGGGGCGGCACGGCACAGTCATGTACGAGGGCGTCGTCCAGGACCTCATCGACGAGCTCGGGATGCTTCCCGGGATCGGGCCGAAGAGCGCGCAGCGGATCGCGTTCCACATCCTCGCGGCCGACCCGGCCGACGTCCGCCGGCTCGCCAAGGCGCTGACCGAGGTCAAGGAGAAGGTCCGGTTCTGCCGGATCTGCTTCAACGTCGCCCAGGACGAGCTCTGCCGGATCTGCGCCGACCCGCGCCGCGACACCACGGTGATCTGCGTCGTCGAGGAGCCGAAGGACATCGTCGCGGTCGAGCGGACCCGCGAGTTCCGCGGCCGCTACCACGTGCTCGGCGGCGCGATCAACCCGATCGGCGGGGTCGGCCCGGACGACCTGCGGATCCGGGAGCTGATCGCCCGGCTCGCCGACGGCACCGTGACCGAGCTGATCCTGGCCACCGACCCGAACACCGAGGGCGAGGTCACCGCGTCGTACCTGGCGCGTCAGATCGCCCCGATGGGGCTCACCATCACCCGGCTGGCCAGTGGCCTGCCGATGGGCGGCGATCTGGAGTGGGCGGACGAGGTCACCCTCGGCCGCGCGTTCGAGGGCAGGCGGACCGTCTCCCCCTGAACCACCGACGGCCCGGACCGCCGCGCCGGATGGACCGGTCTGGACCGTCCACGTCGTCTTGGAGAGCGGACATTCATGATCATTAGCTCGCACGTGGGAGCGGGGGCGCTGGTCGGCATGGCGACCCGCCGGCCTGGGGTGGCGCTGGCCGCAGGGTTCCTGTCCCACCTGGCCATGGACGCGCTGCCGCACTGGGGCCTCGGGCCGAACACCGAGCCGCTGTGGCTGCCCATCGCCAAGAAGGACGGGGTCGCCGGGCTGGCGGCGATGGCGCTGCTGACCGCGTCGGCGCCGGCGGGCGCCCGGGTCGCGGTGCTGGCCGGGATGACCGGCGCCTGCCTGCCGGACACCGACAAGATCGGCAGGTTCTTCGTCGGCCGTAGCCCCTGGCCGGCCCGGTTCGACCGGTTCCACGAGGCGATCCAGAACGAGAGCAAGGACTGCCTTGGCCGGGAGGTCGCCGTCGCGGCGGCGCTGACCGTGCTCAGCGCCGCCGCCCTGCGGCTGTGGTCCGCCAGCACCCGGCGCGCCATCGGCTAGCTGACCTGCATCGATGTCGTCTCACGGACAGTGTCCCCGAGACGACGGACAGCCAGTTCGTCGCCGATCCCTTCCTACTCTCACTTCACGAGTAGAAGATCCGTGCGACCGGTCACCCGCACCGGACGTCGAGAACGAAGGGATACCGGCCACCGCCGGATGGACGACGATGACCACTGGCACCACCGATGTCCTCCAGCACGCACCCGCACCCGACGCGGCGACCACGGCCGACGAGACCGGCGCGTTCGCCGAACGAGTGTTCGGCGCCGTCCTCGGCATGATGGAGATGCAGGCCGTCTACCTGGGCGACCGCCTCGGCTGGTACGCGGCGCTCGCCGAGCGCGGCCCGATGACCCCCGGCGAGCTCGCCGCCGCCACCGGCACCGCCCCGCGCTACGCCCGTGAGTGGCTGGAGCACCAGGCCGTCAGCGGCTATCTGACCGTCGACAACCCCGCGGCGCCCGCCGACGAGCGCCGCTACACGCTCCCGGCCGCCCACGCCCCGGTCCTCGCCGACCAGGAGAGCCTCTACTACCTCGCCCCGCTGGCCCGCTTCCTGACCGCCTCGAGCCAGCAGTCGCAGGCGCTGCTCGAGGCCTACCGCACCGGCGGCGGCGTGAGCTGGGAGCAGTTCGGCACCGACGCCCGGGAGGCGCAGGCCGCCCAGAACCGGCCGTTGTTCCTGCACGCGCTGTGCCAGGAGCTGCTGCCAATGGCGCCCGAGATCGACGCCCGGCTGCGGGCCGGCGCCCGGGTGGCCGACATCGGCTGCGGCTTTGGCTGGTCGGCGATCGGCCTGGCCAAGGGCTACCCCGCGGTCACCGTCGACGGATTCGACGTCGACCGGCCGTCGATCGAGGCCGCCGAGCGGCTCGCCGCCCGCCACGGCGTGACCGACCGGGTCCG
>JADGHD010000653.1 GCA_019689615.1 Frankia sp.
TTATAAGCGACTGGGGGCCACCCCCCCCACCACCCCCATCCGGGCCCAGGGGTAGGCGCGGTGGGTGGTCGGATGGGTCGAGGGCGGGGCGACGACGTAGCCGCCGTCGGCCTTGATGTCCACTCCAGGATGGTCGGGCAGGGGACGGGACAGGAGCGGCTCGCCGGGATGCCGGTAGTACAGGTGCCATCCCCCGCCGCCGGTCGCGACGGTGGCGGTCGGGGTCATCAGCGCCCGGTCGAGCCGGCCGCCGTGGGCGGGGTCGATGTCGACCACGACCAGGCCGGACGGGGCGCCGGTGCGGATGGCGAGCAGCCCATCGGGCACGGCGGCGAGCATCGCCGCGATGCGGTCGGGGTCGCCGGTGGCGGCGTAGAAACCGTGGCAGGTCAGACAGGGGCAGGCGTCCCGGTCATGGTCGGGGCCGGCGGCCCGGCAGCGCGGGCAGTTGGCGACCGGCCGTTTGGACCGGCCCAGGGCGAACACGGCCCAGCCGGCGGCGGTGTAGCCGAGCGCGGCCCGCAACCGGACGTCGGCCGGGGCGGGAGGGACGGTGGGACGGATCGATCCGTCCTGCCGTCCCACCGACACCCGCCCTGTACTGGGCTGATGAGGGTGGGACGGATGGGACGGCACCCGTACCGCACTCGTGTCAGGTGCGGTCATGAGGACTCCAGAGCGGTGAGGACCCGTTCGGCCAGCAGTCGGGCGGCTGGTGGGGTGACGGCGTTGCCGGCCATGCGGACCTGATCGGTCTTGGTGCCGCGCATCAGGTAGTGCCGGGGGAAGGCCATCGCGGCCAGGACCTCGGCGGGGCGCAGCATCCGGAAACGGCAGGCGTCGACCTCGTCATCGGTCACGGCCGTGACGGGCCGGGTGACCAGGGCGTGCCGGTCGCGGGTGGTGACCGTGCCGGCCGGCCGGTCGACCGGGCGGGCGACGCCGGTGCCGTAGTAGGGCACCAGCAGCGCGCCGGGCGGGGTGACAAGGCCGTGATGGTTGCCGGCCGCGGCGACGGTGCCGGCCGGCTGGCGGATCGGAGTCGGCCGGACGTGGCGGCGCAGCATCGCCAGGAACGGCTCCGCCCCGCCCGACGCTGGCGCCACGGGCGGAGGGCAGGCGATCCCTTCGGTTTCCCGGGTGGTGCGGGTGCGCATCGGCGCGTCCACGGGGGTCGCCGACTCGTTCCACGTCCCACCGGCCGGGGCGAGGATGGGCCGGCCGTAGCGGGCCAGCCCGGCCCGGATCCGCTCCCGGGTCGCCTGTGTGAGAGGGCGCCGCCGGGCGCCGATGACCTCACCTACATCCGACCAGTCGATGGCGACGGCGGCCGGCAGAGCGAACGGTTCGACCTCTCCCCGGCAGGCCGGGCACAGGTAGGTGTACTGCGCCCGGTAGCGGCCCCACGGCTGCCACGGCCGTTTCCACGCCTGGACGGCCTCCACCGGCCGCTCACAGGTCGGACACCAGCCGGGCGGGCGGATGTCGAGGTCGGGCGGGGTGGCGCCGCGCCGCCAGGCGACGACGTAGAGCCGGTCCCGGTACTGGGGTGCGCCCTGGTAGTCCTTGCCGTGCGCGAACGCGCTGTTGAGGAACACCGTCCGCAGGGTGTAGCCGGCCGCCTCCAGTGCGGCCCGCCAGGCCGGCCAGAACATCCACCGGGCGGCGTCCACGACGTTCTCGACGATGATCGCCCGGTACGGGCGGCCGCGCATGAGCGCTGTTTCGGCGAAGCGGACGACGTCCCACATGGTCGCCCGTGACCGTTCGGCGGCCGGGTCCGGCCGGTTGGTGTCGAACAGGTCGAGCTGTCCGGTCGGACGGCGTACACCCTTGGCGACGGAATGGTTGGTGCATTCCGGCGATGCCCACAGAAGATCGGTCGGCGGGTAGCGGCGGGGGTCGACCGCGGAGATGTCCGCACAGTCGTGATCGGTCTGCGGATGGTTGGCCTGATGCACATCGACCGCCAACTGCCAGTGGTTCGCGGCCAGCACCACCCGCACACCGGCGGCGGCCAGCCCGGTCGACGACCCGCCGGCGCCGCAGAACAGGTCCAGCGCGGTGAGGCTCATCCGACCTCACCGCCGGCGGCCCGGGGGCAGCGTTCGTCGTCGTACTCGGACGTCAGGTGGGTGACCATCGCGGCGTCCAGCGCCTTGAGCAGCAGCCGCTTCAGGCCGGCGTCGCTGTGATGGTTCTGGTACCGCTCGGCGTGCACCTTGGCCCGGCACAGCGGGCAGAGGACATAGGCCCGGCACTGGTAGTCGTCCAGGGCGAAATAGCCGTAGGCGCGGGCGCGGCGCGCGATCCTGCCGGCTTCAGCCTTGCTCATCCGGGTGCGGCCGGTCATGCGACGCCTCCGAACAGCTCGTCGTCGGCGAACAGGCTGGGCTGGTCCTGGCAGGAGTCACATAGCGGCCGGTCGCCGGACGGGGCGCCGGCGGGGACGGTCACCGGCACCCGGCAGGCCCGACACGTCCGGACGGCGATGGTCGGCGGGATGGCGGCGAGGGCGGTCGGGTAGCTGCCGGTGTTCAGGTAGACCACCGACGGGCAGGCGGACGCGTTGCGGCGGTAGCGGAACCGGCAGGTCCGGCACACCTTCCTGGTGTCGGCGGTGGTGCCGGGCTGGTGTCGGCCGGCGACCGTGGCCCGTTCGGCGTCGGTGAGCCGCCGGCCGGCGTGAGCCGCGGCGGTGATGAGCGGGTCGAGGTCGCCGGGCACCGCCGGCGGCGGGGATGCGGTGGGACGGGCGCTGTGCGCGCGGGCGCGGGGCATGATGAACGAAGCCCTTTCCAGGTGAAGGGGTCAGCGGGCCGGCCCGGCAGGGTCTGGCCGGACACGACGGGCCGGCTGACGCGGTCGGCGAGGCGGGCCACGTCGGTAGGGCTGGCCTCGGCGCGGACGGCCCGGACGGGCTGGGTGTGGTCCCAGATGTCGCTGCGGCTCAGGGTGGGGAGTCCGGCCTTGGCGGTGAGCAGGTCGCAGAGGTCGTCGA
>JADGHD010000654.1 GCA_019689615.1 Frankia sp.
GGGGAATGCTGAGCTGTCCCGGCTGGCCGGCCGGGGGGCAGGGCTGGCCGCCGGGACAGCCGGTCGGGCAGGGCTTGCCGGGCGGGCCGGCCGGCGGGGCCGCACAGGAGGAGACGGCCCCCGGCTGGCCCGCCGCGGCAGCGCTGCGCGGTGGTCAGGCGGGGATCAGGCGGACCTGCATCTCCTTCACCCCGTTGATGAAGTTCGACCGCAGCCGGCGCGGCGGCGCCAGCGGCTCGACCCGGGCGATCCGGCTGGCCAGCGTCCGGAACATGATCTCGATCTCCAGCAGCGCCAGGTGGCGGCCCAGGCAGAAGTGCGGCCCGCCGCCGCCGAAGCCGATGTGCGGGTTGGGGTCGCGGCCGATGTCGAACCTCGTCGGCTCCTCGAACACCGACTCGTCGAAGTTGGCCGACGTGTAGTACATGATGATCTTGTCGTTTTCCTTGATCTGCACCCCGCCCAGCTCGGTGTCCTGGGTCGCCGTCCGCCGGAAGGCCATCACCGGGCTCACCCAGCGGACGATCTCGTCGGCGGCGGTGCGGGCCATGCCCGCCGGGTTGGCCCGCAGCCGCTCCCACTGCTCCGGGAAGTCGATCATCGCCTGCATGCCGCCGGAGATGGCGTTCCGGGTGGTCTCGTTGCCGGCGACCATGAGCAGGATGAAGAACAGGTCGAACTCCAGCTCGGACAGCTCGCGCCCGTGCTCGTCCGGGGAGACCAGCTTGCTGACGATGTCATCGACCGGGCACTTGCGCTTCTCGGCGGCCAGCTCGTTGGCGTAGGCGTAGGCCTCGGCCGCCGCCTGCTGCCCCTCCTCCGGCGTGGGCGCCAGCTCCGGGTCGTCCCGGGAGAGCATCCGGTTCGACCACTCGAACAGCTTGTGCCGGTCCTCGTGCGGCACGCCCATCAGCTCTGCGATGACGACCAGCGGGAGTTCGGCGGCGCACATGGTCACGAAGTCGCCGGAGCCGGCCGCGAGCGCCTTGTCCACGATCACGTCGCAGGCTTCCTGGATCCGGTCGGTTAACCGGGCGACCATCCGCGGCGTGAAGCCGCGGTTGAGAAGGCTGCGCAGCCGGGTGTGCTCCGGCGGGTCCTGGTTGACCATCATCAGCCGCTGCTCGAGCAGCAGCTCGGGGGTCGACTCGTTGAGGAAGCAGGTCTGCCGCCAGGACGAGAAGATCTCCGGGTTGCGGGAGATGTGCGTGACGTCGGCGTGCCTGGTCACCACCCAGAAGCCGTGCGGCTGCTCGAAGTCGGGGTGGTGGTAGACCGGCGCCTGGGCGCGCAGGATCTTGAACTGCTCGTACGGGACCCCTTTGACGTACAGGTCCGGGTCGTAGACGTCGATGTTGTCGAGGGTGACCTGCTGCGACATGGGGACCTCCGGAAACGGCGACGGCGGCGACGACAGGGCGCGCCAAGGCGGCAGGGGGAGCGGCAACAGGCGGCTGACGCGCGGGTCGGGCGCGTGCCGGTGGTGCCGCGGGCGGACGGCCTTCCCCTCCGACCGTCCGGGGCCAGGTCCGAATGAGAACGGGTTCCTGTATGAGACCTGAGCTGGCGTCAGATTGCAAGCCCTACGCGCCTGTCAGTCCTAGGAAAGTTTGTAAAGCTCCGGGATGCCCCTCGTCCAGAGTCCCTGGGCCCGTGTGGCCGCGCCGGCCGCGCGGACGACGCCCCCCCCCCCCCCCCCCCGCCGGCCGGGGCGGGGGGGCGGGGCGGGGGGGGCGTGACGGGGTGCCAGGTTGCGCCCGGGCCGGGCACCGGTGCGCGGTGCGGCGGCGCGGGCGGCGGAAGATGGTTAGCGCAGCTGGTCGACGTAGGTGTCGGTGCCGGGGATCGTCGGGATGAACGGGGCGACCAGCTCCAGGCGGCCAACGCCGCCCTTCTCCGCGTCCTCCTGGGCGCTGGCGAAGGTGTCCTCCCAGACCGCGCGCGGGTCCTGCTCGAGGAACCACAGCGCGGTGACCCGGCGGTCCAGCCCCTCGACCTGCTTGACGTAGGACATCCGGTCGCCCGGCAGCGGCAGCGGCGTGAAGAACACCCCCATCGCGACGGCCGGCGAGGAGAACACCTTGGCGGCGCGCTCGGTGCGCATCCACTCGTAGACCGCGTTCGCGCCGGCGCCCGCGGGCGTGCCCTCGCCCGGCTCCGGAGCGTCGACGACCTCCACCACCAGGCCCTGGAACGGGTAGTCCAGCGCGTGGATGTCGCGCGGCCGGGACGGGGCGCCCGGCTTGGGCTCCTCCCGGTAGACGCTCCCGAGGTGGCGCTGGAACGCCGTGAAGATGTGGTCGCGGTCCAGGTGAACCCGGCCGTCCGGGAGCAGCCGCTGGTTGGTGGCGACCGTCCAGCGCATGTGCTCGTCCTGGCGGCCCTTCGTGATCCAGTAGATCGCGATGTAGCAGCCGAGCCGGACCGGCTGGGCGATCACCGAGTCGTGCGGGCGGCGCAGCTCCTGCAGGTCCCGGGTGGCCACCCAGCGGCGGCCGGCGAACATCCACGGCATCGCCATCGCGCCGGCGTAGAAGTGATCATCCTCGTACCAGCGGTTGTAGGCGTGCTCGTGGCCGGCCCGCGGCTCGACCATGGTGATCAGGGCCGAGCCGATCTCCACCGTGTACGGGCCGACGGACGGCAACCGGCTGTACGCCTCGTCCGGCGGGTTGGTGTCCCAGTGGACCCGGGGCTGCTCGCTGGCCTCGGACATCGCGCCTGTCCCTTCTCGTCGTGTCGTGCTCTCCCCCACCGGCCGCCGAGCGTGTCCCGGCTGGTCCCGGCGGCTGCCGGCCCGGACGCGCAGGGCTGGGTCCCGCCGGTGTGCCGTCCCGGCCACCCCGTGGCTGGCCCGCGCCGGGCAGGTACTCGTCCGGCGGCCAGGGCCGCGCCCGGCCCGCGCCCGGGTTGCCGGCGCGCGGGGCCGGGGTCCACCGGTGGCGGGCCGCGTGCCCACGGACCGGCGGGCCGGGC
>JADGHD010000029.1 GCA_019689615.1 Frankia sp.
GTCCGCCGCCGGCCCGCCCGCAGGTCCCGGATCGCCTGGGCCGACCGGCGGGCCGCCGCCGGCGGGGGAGCGCACAGGCGGTGGCGGCATGCCGGATGTCGATCCGGAGCAGTTGTCGGACGTGGCGCTCGCGACGGCGATCATCGAGGGGCGCGCGCTGGTCGACGCCACCACGGCCCGGTGGATCCTGCTGCTCGGCGAGTTCGACCGGCGTTCGCTCTGGCTGGCCGACGGGGCCGTCTCGGCGGCCGCCTGGCTGCGGCGGGAGTGCCGGATGAACGCGCCGACGTCGACGTCCGCGCTGGCGGTGGCCCGGGCGCTGCGCGAGCTGCCGGCGACCAGGGCCGCCTTCACCGCGGGCGTGATCAGCTTCGAGCACGTGCGGGCGATCGTGCCGGCGCTCGGCGGGCGGCGCAGCGAGCTGGCCCGGCGCGCCGATCCGATCTTCGCGCGGGCCGCGTCCTGGATGACCCCGCGCCAGGTCGCCCGGGTGGTCAGCACCTGGTCCGAGATCGCCGACGCGTAGCGGGCCAGGCGCGAGGTTGGGCCCGCCGCCGTGGGCGCGGCGACGGGCCCGGTCGATGGGGCTGTGTGCGTGCTACAGCGGGATGTTGCCGTGCACGTTCTTGTCGGGCCGGCCGGCGGCCAGCGCCTCGGCGATCGCGGCGGCGACGGTGACCCGGGTGTTGATCGGCGAGACCACCGCGTCGACGACGCCGAGCTCGACCGCCTTCTCCACGCCGCCGACGGTGACCGCGTGCTCCTCGGCCAGCTCCTTGATCACTTCGGGCTGACGCTGCGCCGGGACGGCGGCGATCCGCCGGCGGTGCAGGATCTTCACCGCTGCCTCGTGGCCCATCACCGCCACCTCGGCGGTCGGCCAGGCGTAGACCGCGGTGGCGCCGAGGCAGGCGGCGTTCATCGCGATGTACGCGCCGCCGTAGGCCTTGCGGGTCACCACGGTCACCCGCGGCACCGTGCACTCGGCGAACGCGTACAGCAGCTTGGCCCCGCGGCGGACCACGCCCTCCCACTCCTGGCCGACGCCGGGCAGGTAGCCGGGCACGTCGACGAGGACGATCAGCGGCACGCCGAACGAGTCGCACATCCGGACGAACCGCGACGCCTTCTCCGCGGACAGCGAGTCCAGGCAGCCGCCGCGGCGCAGCGGGTTGTTCGCCACGACGCCGACAGTGCGCCCGCCGAGCCGGCCGAGGGCGGTGACGATGTTGCGCGCCCACTTCGGGTGCAGCTCGATGAAGCCGTCGTCGACCATGCCGCCGACCAGCGGGCGGACGTCGTAGGCCCGCCGCGGCGACTCCGGCAGGAAGCCGCCCAGGTCGCGGTTGGTCACCTGGGTGATGTCGATCTCACGCTGGTCGGCGAGCAGCGAGGTGATCTGGCGGGTGCGCTCGATCGCATCTTCCTCGGTGTCGCAGGTGACGTGCACCACGCCGCTCTTCGTGGAGTGCGTCACCGGGCCGCCGAGGCTGTCCGCGGTGCAGTCCTCGCCGGTGACCGAGCGGACCACGTCCGGGCCGGTGACGAAGACCTTCGCCTCCGGGCCCATGATCACGAGGTCGGTGAGCGCGGGGCCGTAGGCCGCCCCGCCCGCCGCCGGGCCAAGGACCAGCGAGATCTGCGGGATGCGGCCGGAGGCGCGGACGATCGCGGCGAAGACCCGGCCGACCCCGTCGAGGGAGCTCACGCCCTCCTGCAGCCGCGCGCCGCCCGAGTGCCAGATGCCGACGACCGGGCAGCCCATCCGCGCCGC
Organism: Frankia sp.; assembly: GCA_019689615.1. GTDB lineage: Bacteria > Actinomycetota > Actinomycetes > Frankiales > Frankiaceae > Pseudofrankia. The sequence goes on from JADGHD010000029.1 coordinate 1,775, forward strand.
CGACTCGATGGCGTGCACGATGCGGGCGCAACCGTCGCGTCCCATGGCTCCGCCCTGTACCGTTGCGTCAGTGGCAAAAGCGACGACTTCGTTGCCGTCGACCAGTCCTTGGCCGGCGACCACCCCCGAGCTGTCGGGAGCAGCGAAGTACGTGACGGTGCCTTCGTCGAAGAAGCGGTGCAGCCGGACTACTGGCGTACGAGGATCGACGAGTTCCGTCGTGGACAGACTCACCGGTTGTCTCCTTGCCTGAGCGGCGGACGGTCTGCTCCTAGAAGGTGGGCGGCCGCGGGCGCGGTCGTCCGGATTGCTTGCGGTGCGGGCATGGCTGTCCGCAGGCAGCACAAGATCAAGGTGTGGCCCGCGTAGGCCTGCAGCTGGACTGCCTGGTCGGCCTCCGGAACCCCGCCATCCGGGTGGAGCCCGGCGTCAGGGCTCCGGAGGCCACCGCCTCAGCTGGTGGTGAAGGCCAGGCAGGCGTCGTGACCGCCGAAACCGAACGAGTTCGACAGGGCGGCACCCGACCCGATGGCCCGGTTCTCCATCGCCACCACGTCGAGCTCGATCTCGTCGTCGAGAGCGTCCAGGTTCCGGGTCGCCGGGACGATCCGGTCGCGCAGGGCGAGCACGGTGGCCACCGCCTCGACCGCGCCAGCCGCCCCGAGCAGGTGTCCCGTCATCGACTTCGTCGCCGTCACCGCCGCGTTGGCGACCGCCGGGCCGAGCGCCAGGTGCAGCGCCTTCGACTCGGCGATGTCACCGACCGGGGTGGACGTGGCGTGCGCGTTGACGTGCACGATGTCCGAGGGCGACAGCCCCTCGCACTCGAGCGCCTCGACGACCGCCCGCGCGGCCCCCGCCCCGGTCGGCTCGGGCGCGGCGACGTGGTACGCGTCCGAGCTGATGCCGGCGCCGGAGAGGTAGGCGTAGATCCGCGCGCCGCGGGCCCTGGCGAACTCCTCGGCCTCCAGGACCAGCATCCCGGCGCCCTCGCCGAGCACGAAGCCGTCCCGCGCCTTGTCGAACGGCCGCGAGGCCGTCGTCGGCGAGTCGTTGCGCCTGGACAGCGCCTGCATCTGCGCGAACCCGGCGATCGGCAGCGGCGCGATGGCCGCCTCCGTGCCGCCGGTCACCACGACGTCCGCCCGGCCGGACCGGATCAGCTCGTAGGCCAGGGCGATCGCCTCGGTACCGGACGCGCAGGCGCTCACCGGCGCCCGCACGCCGCCCTTGGCGCCGAGCTCCAGACCGACCGTGGCGGCCGGGCCGTTGGGCATCAGCATCGGCACGACGTGCGGAGTCACCTTGCGGGCGCCCTGCGCCTTCAGTACGTCGTACTGCGAGAGCAGGGTGAGCACGCCGCCGATGCCGGAGCCGACCGAGACGGCCAGCCGCAGCGGGTCGACCTCGGGCGAGCCGGCGTCGGCCCAGGCCTCGCGCGCCGTGACCAGCGCCATCTGCTGGGTCCGGTCGAGCTTGCGGGCCTCGACCCGGCCGAGCGGCGGCTCGACCGCGAGCGGGGCGGCGATGTGGACCGGCACCGTGTCGATCCAGTCCGTCTCGAGACGGACCACACCCGAACGGCCGGCGAGCATCCCCTCCCACGTGGACGCCACATCGCCCCCGAGCGGAGTGGTCGCCCCGAGGCCGGTGACGACGACCCGCCTAGGGGACCTGGTCACGCGGCGACACCCGCCCGCTGGATGTAGGAGACGGCGTCACCGACGGTCTTCAGCGTCTTCACGTCGTCGTCCGGGATCTTGACGCCGAACTTCTCCTCCGCGGCCACCACGACCTCGACCATCGACAGCGAGTCGACGTCCAGGTCGTCGATGAAGGTCTTCTCCGGGGTGACGGCGGCCGGGTCGACGCCGGCGACCTCCTCGAGGATCTCGGCGAGACCAGCGAGGACATCAGTCTGGGACATCGGGGACCTTTCTTGATCTCACGTTCGGAATTGCCTGGGTGGTGACCGTCATCCGCCACACGCGGCCCCGCGGCCCTCGGGGGTTTGCCGGAGTATCTAGGGACAGCGGATGACCTGGCCACAGTAGGTCAGTCCGGCGCCGAAACCGAAGAGAAGCACCGGGTCGCCACGGCGCAGTTCGCCGGCGTCGATCAGCCGGGACAGGGCGAGCGGGACGCTGGCGGCGGACGTGTTGCCCGCGTCGACGACATCGCGGGCGATCACGGCGTTGTGGGCGCCGAGGCTGTTGGCGAGCGCCTCGACGATACGCAGGTTGGCCTGGTGGGGCACGATGCCGGCGAGCTGCTCCGGGGCGACGCCCGCCCGCTCGCAGATCCTGCGCAGCGCCGGGGCGAGGCCGATCGCCCAGCGGAAGACCGCCTGGCCCTCCATCCGGAAGAGGTTGTCGCCGAGGCCGGGCACGCGGATCGCCTCCGGCCGGGAGCCGTCGTGCCCCCACACCGCCGGACCGATCTCGTCGCGCTCGCCCGCCCCGACGACGGCCGCGCCGGCGCCGTCGGCCAGCAGGACGCAGGTCGTGCGGTCGTCCCAGTCGGTGTAGTCGGACAGCTTCTCGGTGGCGACCACCAGCACGTGCCGGGCGGAGCCGGCGCGGATGGTGTCGGCGGCCTGGGACAGGGCGTAGCAGAAGCCGGCGCAGCCCGCGTTGATGTCGAACGTGCCGGCCGTGCCCGAGCCGAGCCGGTGGGCGATCTGCGGCGCCGCCCCGGGGATCTGCGACGGGCTCGTGCAGGTGGCGACGATGACCAGGTCGACGTCGGCCGGGTCGATCCCGGACGAGGCCAGCGCCTTCTCGGCCGCCGCCGTGCCCATCATCACGGTCGTCTCGTCGGCGTCGGCGATCCGGCGGGTGGCGATGCCGGTGCGGCTGCGGATCCAGGCGTCGGACGTGTCGACCCGCTGGGCGAGGTCGTCGTTGGTGACGACGCGGACCGGCCGGTAGGTACCGAAGCCGAGCACCCGTGCACCGGGGCGGGCCGGACTGGTCATGAGGCCTCTCCTGGGGCGGCGGGCACCGGGGTGGCGGAACCGAGGTGGGCGGCGATCAGCTCACGGGCGGCCGGGAGGTCGTCCGGGCTCTTGACGGGCAGGATCCTGACACCGGGCAGCTCGCGGCGGGCGATCCCGGCAAGCGTGCCAGCGGGCGGCAGCTCGATGACGGCGGACACGCCGAGCTCGCGCAGCTTCGCCAGGCACAGGTCCCAGCGCACCGGCGCGGCGACCTGGTTGACCAGCCGGGATACCAGCTCCGGCCCGGCGGAGACGACGGCGCCGTCGGCGTTGGATACCTGGCCGAGCAGCGGCCTGCCCGGCCGGATGCCCGGCGCGACCTCGGCGAGGGCGTCCCGGGCCTGGGCCATGAAGTGGGTGTGGAACGCGCCGGCGACCGCGAGCGGGCGCACCCGCGCGCCGGCCGGTGGGTCGGCGGCGAGCTTCTCCAGCGCGGAGAGCTCACCGGCGGCGACGATCTGGCCGGCGCCGTTGCGGTTGGCCGGGGTGAGGCCCAGCCCCTCGATGTGGGCCGCGACCTGGTCCGGGTCGCCGCCGAGCACCGCCGACATGCCGGTCGGGGTGCGCGCGGACGCCTCTGCCATGGCCCGGCCGCGCAGCGCCACCAGCACCAGGGCCTCCTCCGGCGACAGCGACCCGGCGATCGCCGCGGCCGTGATCTCGCCGACGCTGTGCCCGGCGACCACCAGCGCGCCGTCCGGGACCGGGCCCGGCGCCGGCAGGCCCAGCTGCTCGGCGGCCAGCAGCCCGGTCGCCACGATCAGCGGCTGGGCGACGGCCGTGTCCCTGATGGTCTCGGCTGGCGCGTCGCAGCCGAGCTCGACGAGGTCGAGGCCGGCCGCCGCGGAGAACCAGCGCAGGCGGGCCCTGGCGCCGGGGAGGTCAAGCCATGGCCGGAGCTGGCCCGGGGCCTGAGCCCCCTGGCCTGGCGCGAGGATGGCGAGCACGTGTCTACCTAACCCTTCGCCGCCGTCGGCTGTCGCTGGCGTCCAGTCACCGATGTGCCGACGGCTCGTTGTAGCCGCCCTACAAATCTCGTGGCGCGGACCGGAACGTTAGCCGACCGCGTGGACGGGCCCCGACAATCCTGTGACAGGGCCGTAAAGTCGGGCGATGTGACGGTTCTCGCACCAGCGGCGACGGTGTGCACGCCGCTGCGCGACCATGCTCCCATCCGAACGACTGTAGGTCACGCACCAGTTCGCGCGTTCTCGAGCCGGCCAAGCAACAGTGCGATGTGCAGCGTGAAACGCTGCCGATGGTCGGCGGTATCCAGTCCGCACACTTCTGACGCCTTGCGAAGGCGGTAACGCACCGTATTCGGGTGCAGGTAGAGCGCCTTCGCGGTCGCTTCCAGTGACGCGCCGAAGTCCAGGTAGGTACCGGCGGTCTCGAGCAGTGGCGCACCGGCGTCGCGCAGTGGCACGTACACCTCGTCGATGAGGGTCCGGCAGGCGATGGCGTCGCCGGCCAGCGCCCGCTCCGGCAGCAGGGCCCGCGCGCTCACCGGCCGCGGTGCCGCCGGCCAGGCGGCGACGACGTCCGCGGCGGCGAGCGCCGCCCTGGCCGACTGGGCCGCGCCGGACAGGTCGGCGGCCACCGGCCCGACCACGACCGGCCCCGGCCCGCAGGCCGGCAGCAGCACCCGGGCGGCGTCCATGGCGGTCTCGATCCCGGCGGCCGCCGCTGCCGCCGCCGCTGCCGCCTCGGCGCGCGCCCCGCTGGGCCCGGCGGACCAGCGCGCCCCGCCGTAGCCGCCGTCGATGCCGGGCACGCGCTCGGTGGCGTGCGCCCCCGGCGGGATCAGGGTGGACGGGGTGTTCGGCCGGCTGGGGTCGCCGGTGGCCGCCGCGACCGCGCGGGCGGCGGCCTCCCGGGGCACGTCGCCCGCGGTGTCGGCCTCGGTTCCGTCGTCGCCGCCCGGGACGCGGTCGCCGTCGTCCGGGCGGAACCGGCCGCCGACGATCATCAGCAGCCGCTGGTTGTGCACCCCGGTGAGCACCTCGAGGCCGTTGGCCCTGGCCAGCCGGTGCACCTCGTCGATGACGGCCTCCGGTGCCTGCGGCGGGGCAGGGCCGACGACGATCGTCACCGCCGGCGGGTTGCGCCAGCCGACCGCAGCCGCCCGCGACGACAGCGCCCGGTCCTGGTCGCCGCGCACGACGTGGTCGACGACCAGGGCCTCCAGCCGCGCGTCCCAGGCGCCGCGTTCCTCGGCCACCCGGGCGTAGACCACGGCGCCGGCGAACGCGATGTCGCGGGAGTAACGCAGCACGTCGGCCAGCACCCGCTGCTCGTGCTCCGGCTCGACGATGTTCGGCACCTCGGCCTCGATCGTCTCCACGGCGACCCGCACCAGGTCGACGAGCCGGCGGAAGGTCACCGCGCGCACCAGCTCCCGCGGGGCGACCCGGAACACGTCGCTGGACAGCTCGCGGGCGTGCTCCGGCCGGCGGCACCACTCGACGAACGAGGCGATGCCCGCCTGCACCACCAGCTGGATGTCGGCCCGGTGGCGCGCCGACATGCCCGGGTACCAGGGCAGCACCTCGGCCATCCTGGCCACGGCCTTGTTCGCGAGCAGGCCGCTGGCCCGCTCGATCCGGCGGATGACCGCGTCGTTCTGGTCGGTCTCGCCGGGCCGCCGCCCGCCGCCCGGGCGCGCCGCGTCGGCGCCGGCCCGGCCGTTGTCCGACTCGGCCCGGCCGGAGAGCGCCTGCGCCCGTCCCGCGCCGTCCGGTGCGCCCGGCTCGCTTTCGGGCGCCGTCCGCCCTGCCGGCACCGTTGGCGCCGGCGGCGCGGCTGGCGGCGCCGCCGTTGCCGGCTGGGCCGGCGTCGGACTGGCGGGACGCTGCTTCACGGCGTCCAGCATGCCCGAAGCGCATGTGCCGATCAGCGACCGGGCACCCCGTGGCGTGCCTGGTGTGACCGACCGGAGCGCGGAGTGCCAGGTCACACCACCTGCCGGGCAGGCATTGGATGGGCGAGTCGGGCGACGGGAGGCGCCGGAAAGCCCGACAATGGGGCGATGCTGCGCCCACGCTTGACCCGCGTGCTGGCGCGCGTACCGCTCCGTGTGGCAGGTTTGCTCACGGCGGTCGCGGTATTAGCCAGCGGATGCAGTCACCTGCTGCCGATGGAGCAGGCGAGTGAGATCCCCGAGGGGCTGGTCCCGGTCTTCCACCAGGCCGCCGAGAACTACGGCCTGCTCAGCGCCGCCCAGTTGGCCGCGCAGGCCCGGGTGGAAAGCAAGTTCGACCCGAAGGCGGTGTCGCGGGCCGGCGCCATCGGGATGATGCAGTTCCTGCCCTCGACCTGGGCCGAGTTCGGGATCGACGGAAACGGGGACGGCGTCGCCGACCCGCTCGACCCGCTGGACGCGATCCCGTCCGCCGCCCGCTACGAGGCCCACCTGGCCGAGGTCGTCGGATACCTGCCGGGGGACCTGGTCTCCCTGGTACTGGCCGCCTACAACGCTGGCCCGCGGGCGGTGTGCGACGCCGGCGGCATTCCCGACTACGCCGAGACCCGCGCGTACGTGGCCCAGGTCCACGAGTGGGCGGAGACGTTCGAGGACCAGCTCTGACCGGCCCGGCGCGCGGCTGACGCGGCCGGGCCGGGCAGGCCGCGCGCTGGCCCGGCCCGGCCGACGGTCAGGCCGTGACCAGGCGCTGGCGCAGCGCGGTGAGGTGGGCCTCGGGCAGCCCGGCGTGGCGCGCCCAGCCCACCGGCCCGCCCCAGATCTCGTCCACCCCGGCGAGGAACCCGGCCATCACGTCCGGGCGCACCCGCAGCTGGTCGAGGTCGGTCCTGGTGTCCAGGCCGCGGGCGTACGACGGCAACCGGGCAAGGCGGGCCTCGACCCGATGGATGCGCTCGTTGCTCGCCACGTAGTCGTCGATCACGATGTCGCGCTCGACGCCGACCAGCGAGAGGATCAGCGCGGCGAGCACCCCGGTGCGGTCCTTGCCTGCCGCGCAGTGGAACAGCGTCGGCCCGCTGTCCTCGGTGGCGACGAGCTGGACGGCGCGGGCCACCTGGTCGCCGGCGAGCCGCAGGTAGTCGAGGTAGTGCTGGACCCGGTCCTCGGTGCCGCGGCTGCGGACGAGCTGGACGTAGCTGGGATCGGACGGCATCACCCAGCGGCCGGTCAGGAACGACAGGTTGTGGTAGTCGACGGGCTCGTGGGCGAGCAGGCCCCGGCCCTCGGCCTGGGCCTCCTCCTGCGCCCGCAGGTCGAGGACCGTGCGCAGGCCGAACTCCGAGCGCAGCCTGGCGACGTCGGTGGGGGTCAGCTCCTGCGGGGTGTCGCTGCGCAGCAGCACCCCCGGCCGCGTGCGGCCACCGTCGAGTGTCGGCAGGCCGCCGAGATCGCGCGCGTTGTCCCAGCCGTCGAGGTCATACCAACGATCCACGGACCGGATGCTAACGGCAGGTCTGCGCCATATGCGCCCGATTCATTGCGCTTGCGCTACTAGACGTTCACGCCACGCGACCACGACCGTGCCGCTGTCGACCGTGGTCAGCGGCGCGATCTGGGCGCCGCCGCCGACCCGGGCGCCCGGGGCCAGCGTCACGTAGTCGCCGATCCGACAGTCGTGCGCGATGCTCGCCCCGACGTCGACCAGCACGTGCCGGCCCAGCACGACGTTGGTCGTGACGCTGGCGAGCGCGCAGACGACCGTGCCCGGGCCGAGCCGCACGTCGCTGCCGATGTGGGCGCGCGGGTGCACGACGGTGGCCGGGCGGCGGCCGAGGGCGCTCGCGTACCGGTCGATCCTGGCCCGGTCGCGGGGCGAGGCGGTGCCGATCAGGTAGTCGGCGTCCAGGGTCGCCAGCAGCTCCAGGCCGCCGAGCGGGGCCGCGCCCCGGCGGGCGAGCAGTTCCAGGTCGCCGTGTTCGCCGTGGTCGTCGATGAGGAAGCCGAGGAGCCGGTAGGCGTTCACGGCCTCCACCACGTCGAGCAGCGCGCGGGCGTGACCGCCAGTACCGACGATGACCAGCTGCCGGAGGGACACGCGGTGACGGTAGCACTCCGTGGCTACGATTAGCGCTGAGTCAACTCCGGAGGGTGATGGCGATGCGGGTTCTCGTGACCGGTGGGGCCGGGTTCATCGGCTCCCACCTGACCAGGGCACTGCTCTCCGCCGGGTGCGAGGTGGTGGTGGTCGACGACCTGAGCACGGGGGCCGTGTCCAACCTCGCCGGGCTGCCGGTGAAGCTCGTCGTCGGCAGCGTGACCGACCGCGCGCTGCTGGAGGAGGCCGCCGCCGGGGTGGACAGCATCGTGCACCTGGCCGCCAGGCCGTCGGTGCAGCGCTCGCTGCTGGACCCGATCGCCACCCACGAGGTCAACGTCACCGGCACGCTGACCGTGCTCGACGTCGCCCAGCGGGCGGAGGCGCACGTCATCGTGACCTCGTCCGGCTCGGTCTACGGGGGCTGCGCCTACGGCAAGGACGGCCCGCTGCCCTGCCGGGAGGACGGGCCGGTCGCCCCGCGCAGCCCGTACGCCGCGAGCAAGCTGGCAGCCGAGGCATACGCGCTCGGGTTCCAGCAGAGCTTCGGGCTGCCGGTCCTGGTCGCCCGGCTGTTCACGGTCTTCGGGCCGTTCCAGTCCGCCGGGCACGCCTACGCGCCGGTGGTGTCGTCGTTCATCGACGCCGCGCTCGCCGGGCGGCCGATCACGGTGTACGGCGACGGCCGGCAGACCCGCGACCTCGGCTACGTCGAGCCCGTCGCCGCCATGCTGGCCGAGGCCACCACCCGCCGGCTGCGCCACCCGCGGCCGGTCAACCTGGCCTTCGGCACCCGGGTGGACCTGCTGTCGTTGATCGCCCAGCTGGAGGAGATCCTCGGCCGGCGGCTCCCGGTGGCCTTCGCCCCGCCGCGCCCAGGCGACGTCCGGGACCTGCAGGCGGACCCGTCGACGGCCCGGGCGCTGTTCCCGCGGGTGCCGGCGGTGGCGCTGGCGACCGCGCTGGACGCGACCGTCGCCTGGTACGCCGCCCGCGCCGGCCACCCGGCCGACCCTTCCCCGGCCGGCCAGCGCCCGGTCCGCTGACGAGGCGGCTACGGGGTGGTGTCCAGGTGCCCCGACCGGCGGTGCAGGTCGTCGGGGCTGGTCTGCTGGCGCGGGATGTGGACGGGGATGGTCTCGACGGCCAGCTCGCGCAGGGCCGCGCGGATCTGCTCCTCGTCGGTCCACGGGTCCAGCTCGACGACCCGGACCGGGTCCAGCGGCGGCACCGGCACCTCGGAGATCAGCGGGTGGTGCGGGCGGTCGTCGGTCTCGGCGATCCCGAACAGCTGCTCGTGCAGCTTCTCGCCGACGCCGAGGCCGGTGTAGACGATGTCGATCCGCTGGTTGCCGATCAGCCGGCGGGCGACGTCGGCGATCCTGACCGGCTCGCCCATGTCGAGCACCAGCGCGTCCCCGCCCGAGCCGAGGGCGCCGGCCTGCAGCACCAGCTCGACCGCCTCCTGGACGGTCATGAAGTAGCGGGTGACCTCCGGGTCGGTGACGGTCAGCGGGCCGCCGGCCGCCAGCTGGCTGGCGAAGATCGTGAGCACCGAGCCGTTGCTGCCGAGCACGTTGCCGAACCGGACGCTGACGTAGGGCAGGCCGTGCTCGCGGGCGACGTACGCGGTCAGCCGCTCGGTGATCCGCTTCGAGTAGCCGAGCACGCTGGTGGGGTCGGCCGCCTTGTCGGTGGAGATGTTGACCAGCCGGGACACCCCGTTCGCCGCCGCGGCCTCCAGCACCGACAACGTGCCCCACACGTTCGTCTTCACCGACTCGCCGGGGTAGCGCTCCAGCAGCGGCAGGTGCTTGAGCGCCGCGGCGTGGAAGACCACCTCCGGGCGGCGGGCGCCGAACAGCGCGTTGACCATGTCGACGTCGCGGATGTCGCCGAGCACGACCGAGTCGTCGTCCAGGCCGGTGTGGCCGTGCAGGGAGAGCTGGACGGCCCGCAGCGCCGACTCGTCCCGGTCCAGCATGATCAGCTCGGATGGCCGGTAGTTGTGCAGCTGGCGGCACAGCTCGGAGCCGATCGACCCGCCGGCGCCGGTGACCAGGATCCGTCGCCCGGTCAGGTACTCGGATGCGGCGGCGACGTCGGTGCGCACCTGCCGGCGGCCGAGCAGGTCGGCGATGTCGATCTCGCGGATGTCGGTGACGTCGACGTTCCCGCCGATCAGGTCGGCCACCTTGGGCAGCACCTTCACGGTCAGGTCTGCCGCCTCGGCCAGCGCCGTGATCTCCCGCAGCAGCGCGGCGTCGGCGCTCGGGATCGCCACCAGCAGCGTGCGCGCGCCGGTGGCCCGGGCGACCGCGCCGATCGCCTCCCGCCCGCCGCGCACCCGGACCCCGTGCAGCTGCAGGTTCTGCAGCCGCGGGTCGTCGTCGAGCAGCGCGACCGGGTAGTACGGGCTGTCCGGCGTGCGCAGCATGGCGGCGAGCACCTGCTCGGCGCCCTCGCCGGCGCCGAAGACGATCAGCGGCTCGGCCTCCTCCGGCACCGGGCGCAGCAGGCGCTCCTCGGTGAGCCGGTAGAGGTAGCGCACCCCGAACATGATCGACAGGGTGACCGTGCCGCCGAGCGGCGGTACCGACAGCGGCAGCGGCCGTGGCTGCCCGAACGCGAGGATGGCGATCTCCAGCCCGATCACCGTCAGCCCGACGGAGATCAGGATGCTCAGCACCTCCTCGAAGCCGCCGAACCGGTAGCGGCCGAGATAGAGGTGCAGCGCCGTGCCGAGGAAGTGGAGCAGGCAGACGGCCAACAGCACGATCACCCAGAAACCCGGGTCGCGCAGCGCCGAAGCCTCGAAGTCGAAGCGGCCGGTCTGCGCGGTGGCCAGCCCGATGACCAGCGCCAGGCTGTCCAGGGTGATCTGGAGACCAACGCGCTGGCGCAGCTCGAGCCGCGACACGCGCCGTGCGACCGCCGCCGTCCACAGCCGCCACCGCGTGCCGTCTACTCTACGTCTCCACATGGCGCCATAGAGTAAGCGCGCAGAAGGGTGGGCGACGGGTGGAACTACGGGACTACGTGCGTGTCCTGCGGCGCGGCTGGCTCCTGATCCTTGCCTGCCTCGTTCTCGGAGGTCTGCTGGCCGCCACGGTCACCTGGCGGGCGACGAAGATGTACGCCGCCACGGTGACGCTCGTCGTCTCCACCGCGGACAGCGGGATGGACAACGCGACGGCCTACCAGGGCGGGCTGCTCTCGCAGCAGCGGGTGAAGTCCTACGCGACGCTCGTGGCCAGCGAACGGGTGGCCGCGGCCGCGCTCGCCCGGCTCGGGCTCGACCAGGGCCCGATGGCCGTCGACCCGGCCGACCTGCGCGCGCGGATCCAGACCGCGCCGGTACCGGACACCGTGCTGCTGCGGGTCAGCGTCCGCGACACCGACCCGGCGCGGGCCCGCTCCCTGGCGGACGCGATCGGCGACGTCTTCGCCGCCGACGTCGCCCAGATCGAGGCGCCGAGCCCGGACGAGGCCCCGCCGGTGCGGGTCAACGTCTGGGAGCCGGCGAAGCTGCCGACCAGCCCGGTGTCGCCGCAGCCGGTCCGCGACTTCGCCTTCGGCCTGCTGCTGGGCCTGCTCGCCGGCGTCGGCGCGGCGCTGGTCCGCCACCGGCTCGACACCACGCTCACCGGCGAGCGGGACGCGATCGCCATCACCGACCGGCCGCTGCTCGGGTCGATCATCTACGAGACCGACGCCAACCGCCGGCCGCTGATCATCCACACCTCGCCGCACTCGCCGCGCGCCGAGGCGTTCCGCCAGCTGCGCACCAACCTGCGGTTCGTCGACGTTGGCGGCGGGCCGCGGTCGATCCTGGTGACCAGCTCCGTCCCGGCCGAGGGCAAGTCGACGACCACCTGCAACCTGGCGATCACGCTCGCCCAGAGCGGGGCGCGGGTCTGCCTGGTCGAGGGCGACCTGCGCCGCCCGTCGTTCGGCGACTACCTGGGCGTGGAGACCGGCGCCGGGCTCACCTCGGTGCTGATCGGCGCGGCCGACCTCGACGACGTCCTGCAGCCCTGGGGGGTCGGCCGGGTCGGCGGTGGGCACATCGACGTGCTGCCGAGCGGCCCGATCCCACCGAACCCGAGCGAGCTGCTCGGCTCGCACAGCATGGCCGACCTGCTCGACCTGCTCGGCAGCCGGTACGACATCGTGCTCATCGACGCGCCGCCGCTGCTGCCGGTCACGGACGCCGCCGTGCTGGCCGGCCGGGTCGGCGGCACGCTGCTGGTCGCCCGGGTCGGCCGGACGCAGCGCGACCAGCTGCGCAAGGCCATCGAGTCGCTGCGCACCGTCGAGGCCCGGGTGCTGGGCACGGTGCTGAACATGGTGCCGACCAAGGGCCCGAGCTCCTACGGCTACGGCGGCTACTACGGCTTCGGCCCGGGCCGCACGGGTGGCCGGCACGCCCGGCCGGGCAGCCGGGCGGCCGGGACGCTGGGCACCATGCCGACGGCGGCCCCGGTCCGCCCGGCCGCGCCGACCCGTGCCCAGCCGATGGAGGGCGCGGACGCGGAGTCGACGGAGCCGGTCCGGCTCATCGCGCAGCGGACGCCTGAGCACGACCAGGCGGCCGGGGCCCGGGAGAAGTGAGCCGGCGCCGCAAGCTGCTGATCGCGGCGGCCTGCGTGGCCGGCCCGCTGCTGGTGGTGGCGGCGTGGCTGGGGATCCGCGGGTGGCTCGCGTACTCGCGGCTGTCCGACGCCCGGGCGCAGATCAGCGAGCTGCAGCAGCGACTGCTCGCCGGCGACGTGCCGGACGACGCGGAGCTGTCCCGGATCATCGGCCAGATCGGGCAGCGCACCCGGTCCGCGGCGGGGCTGACCGGGGACCCGGTGTGGTCGGCCGCCGCCCACCTGCCCTGGGCCGGCTGCCCGCTGCGCGGGGCGCACCAGCTGGCCGACGCCGTGGCCGGGGTGGCCACGGAGGGGCTGCCGGCGGTGGCCGACGCGGCCGCGGTGCTCGACCCGGCGACGCTGCGGACCGGCATGACCATCAACCTCGTGTCGCTGCGCGGCGGCGCCGAGCCGGTGGCCAGGGCCATCTCGGCGGTCGACGAGTTCCGGGCGGCGCTGCGCGCGGTGCCGGACTGCGTCGACGGCACCAGGGACGCGGCGCTGGGGCAGGCCGACCGGCTGGCCAGCGCGCTGGCCGGGCTGCGGCTGGCCATCGAGCTCGGCCCGTCCATGCTGGGCGGCGATGGCGAGCGCCGGTACCTGCTGGTGGTGCAGAACCCGGCCGAGTCCCGGGCCAACGGCGGCATCATCGGCGCGTTCGGGCTGCTCACCGCGCGCGACGGCACGCTGTCCCTCGACGGCGTCTCCGGGAACGGCCAGCTGCCGCAGCCACAGCCCCGGCTCTACCCGCCGCTGCCGACGAACGCCGACCTGCCGCCGGAGCTGGCGGACCGGTACGGCCCCTACGAGCCGACCCGGATCTGGGCCAACTCGAACCTGACCCCGGACTACCCGACGGCCAGCCGGTTCTACACCGGGCAGTACCTCGCCGGCACCGGTGTCCGGGTGGACGGCACGGTGAGCATCGACCCGACCGCGCTGTCCTACCTGCTCGCGGCGACCAAGCCGGCGGTCCTGCCGGACGGGCGGGTGATCCGCGCCGATGAGCTGGTGCGGGTCGTCGCCTCCGACGTGTACGCCCAGATCGACGACCCGCTGGCGCGCGACGAGTTCTTCGCCGACGTCGGCGAGGCCGTCTACGAGGCCGTCACGGCCGGCGGCGAGGGCAGCACCCCCGGGCTGCTGCGCGCGCTCGGGCGGGCCGTGGGGGAGGGCCGGCTGCTCGTGGCCAGCAACCACGAGGACGAGCAGCGGCTGCTGGCGACGACGCCGCTCGGCGGCGCGCTGCCGACCGCCCCCGGGCCGTTCCTGGCCGTGCTCACCCAGAACGCGGCGGCCAGCAAGCTCGACTACTGGCTGCGCCGCGAGGTCGACTACCACTTCCAGCCGGTGCCGGCGGGCAAGGGGTCCGGAGGCATCGCCACCATCACCATCCGCCTGCTCAACGCGGCTCCGGACGGCCTTCCCGAGTACGTGCGCTACCGGCTGGATCGCGGCGGGCCTGGGGGAAACCAGGACGCGCAGAACCAGGTCTGGCTGTCGGTCTACACCGGCGTCGGCAGCCAACTGCTCGATGCTCGGCTCGACGGCGAGCGCACCACGCTCGACCAGGACCGCGAGCGCGAACACCCGGTGCTGTCGGCGTTCGTGCCGCTGGACCGGGGCAGGCCGCGGACGCTGGTGCTCCACGTCTGGGAGCCGCAGGCCGGCCCGGCCCTCACCGTCCGCGAGCAGCCACTGGTGACCCCCGAGAAGCTCACTGTCCGTGGCCTCCCCACGCGCAGTCCCTGGGTTCTGGACACGCAGAGTCACGCTCAGTAACCTCCGCGTAGTCAATCCTCCGACTGCTTGCACTGATCAACCCCTTGGGGAGTGCCTCGATGAAACTCCGCACGCTAGGAGTCGCGCTGCTCGCAAGCTGCGGGCTCGCACTCGCCGTACTACCGGCGTCCACGGCCGCCGCCCAGACACCGCCTGGGCCCTACCCGCCCTCCAAGGACTGCGGTGGCCCAACCGGGGACCTCGCGTTGAGCAGCACGGTCGTCACGGTCGGGCAGTCGGTCGTGTTCTCGGCCTGCGGCTTCGTGCCGGGCGCGGAAGTCTCCGTCGCGGTCAACGGGACCGAGGTCCTGACCGTCTTCGCCGACGCCAACGGCTTCATCGTCGGCCAGGTCACCCTGGACACCATCGGCACGTCGACGATCACCGCGACCGGCCCCGGCGTCCAGAAGGTGGACATCTTCGGGAAGCCGGAGACGAACCTGCCGATCATCGGCCTGGCCGCGGCCGAGGAGAAGGCGCCGCTGCAGGCGCCGATCACCCGGATCGTCTCGGCCGAGGTGAGGGTCGTCGCCGCCGGTGACCTCATCCCGGGCATCGGGGGCACGTTCGACTGGGCGACCCTGGTCGGCAGCTTCGCCGGCGGCCTCGTCGGCGGCGTGCTCGGTGACGCCGCCCTCGGCGGCGACCACGGCGACGACAAGGACCACTGCGACGTCGTCGATGACAAGGCCCGGGACGACAAGGACGGCGAAGCGGTCCGCGACGACCGGGACAAGGACGCCCTTGCCGAGGGTGACGAGTTCGTCGACGACAGGGCCCGGGAAGACGACAAGGCCCGTGAGGACGACAAGGCCCGGGAAGACGACAAGGACCGCGACGACAAGGACGGCGGCCTGTTCGACGACAAGGACGGCGGGCTGTTCGACGACAAGGACAAGGACCGCGACAAGGACCGTGACTGCACCGGTGTCGGTGTGGGTGTCGTCGGGGTCGGCGTCGCCGGCGCTGGCGTCGGTGGTGCCGCGCCGGGTGGCGGCCAGCTGCCCTTCACCGGTGTCGAGACCGGGGCCATGGCCTCCATCGCCTTCGCCCTGCTCGGTGGCGGCCTCCTGCTCCGGGTCGCGGCCCGGCGGCGGCGCAACACCCTGGGCGCCGAGTGACCGCACGCGGCACCCGCCGCTGGCGGTGACGGCGGGCGCTACCGGCGCCACGGCACCGGTAGCGCCTGATCCCGGCACCTGCTGTCACGAGTAATACCAGCACCAGACGGGCCGCTCCCGCGGGTAAGGCGGGAGCGG
>JADGHD010000655.1 GCA_019689615.1 Frankia sp.
CACCCTAGCGAGGGTCTCGTGGGCGCGGAGATGTGAATCAGAGACAGGGGGGGAAGGGGCCGCGGGTGCTGACGGACGTGCGGCTGCGCGAGGCCTGGTCGCACCTGGAGTCCGGCGGTGCCGACGCGCTCGCGCTCGACGTCTTCGACTGCCTGCTGTGGCGGCTGGTGCCGCAGCCGGCGGCGGCGTTCGTGCTGCTCGGGGAGCGGCTCGCGGCGAACGGCCAGCTGCCGGCCGACATCACCCCAGCCCAGTTCGCCCACCTGCGGCTGGCCGCCGAGGCCCAGGCCGCCGAGCGGGCCAGGGCCGCCCGCGGCGCGGTCACCCCCCGCCTCGACGAGACCTGGGCGCTGCTGCTGGCGGCGCTGCCCGGCGCCGGCCGGCTCGCCGACCTGGTCGAGGCCGAGCTGGCCGCGTCACGGGCGGTCTGCCGGGTCGACCTCGCCGTCGCGGAGCTGGCCGAGCACACCGCCGTCAAGCTCGGCCTGCCGGTCTACCTGGTGGCCACCGAGAGCCTGTCCCCGGCGCAGCTGGAGCGGCTGCTGGACCGGCCAGAGCTCGACGGCATCCCGTTCGCCGGGTTCGCCACCTCGCCAGCCGCGGCGGCGCTCGCCGACGGCCGGGGCACCCAGGCCGCCGCCACCGCCGGCCCGTCCCGGGTGCTCCATCTCGCCGCCGGGGACGACGGCCCGGCCGCCACCGGGCCGGACTGGGCCGCCGTGACCGTGGTCCGCCGCGGCGGTGTCGGCGTCGGCGACCTGCGCACCACCCTCGAGCGGGAGGGGCTGCTCGCCGGCCTGGACGACGACGGCCCGGTCGACCGGGAGTACGGCGACTTCGGCCTGACCGCGCTGCGCGCCGCCGCCCTGCGGCACACCGACAGCGCGGCCGTGCCGGCGGCGCTGCGCCGTTACTGGGAGACCGGCGCGACCGTGTTCGGCCCGGTGTTCACCGGCTTCGCCGAGTGGGTGGTGGAACGCACCCGCGAGCTCGGCGCCGACGAGGCGTTGTGCCTGATGCGCGCCGGCCGGTTCCTCGCCGGCCTGCTCGACGGCCCCGGCCGGGACGCCCGGGTGGCCGCCACCCCGCTGTGGGTGTCCCGCCGGGTGCTCGCGCTGGCCAACGTCTTCGACGCCACCCCAGACGAGCTGCGCACCTTCCTCACCTGTTGGGACGGCGGCCAGCGCGGCAGCGCGGTGACCGTCGGCGAGCTGCTGCGCAGCCTCGGCGTGGACCTCTCCGCAGCGCCCGGGATCTCCGCGCTCGCCGGCCGCCGCCTCGACGCGGCCGCCGGCCTGCTCGCCGAGATCCTCGACGAGCTGCTGGCGACGCTGGCCGGGGACGAGCGGATCCGCGGCGAGATCGTGCTGGCGGCCGGGCGGGTGCGCGAGCGCCTTCTCGGCTACCTCGACGAACGGCTGCCCGACCGGGGCCCGGCTGTCCTGGTCGACCTGGGCTGGGACGGCACGATCCAGGTGCTGCTCGCCCGGCTGCTCGCGGCCACCGGCCGGGAGGCGGTGCCGGTCGGGCTCTACCTGGCCACGGGACCAGCCGTGCACGCCCACCGGCTCGCCGGCCACCGGATGGAGGGCTACCTGGCCTCCGGCGGGCAGCCGGCCTCGCTGGCCGGCCAGCTGCTGCGCGCGCCCGGGATCGTCGAGCAGGTCGCGATGGCCGACGTCGGCGCGCTCACCGGCTTCGACGAGACCTGCGCGCCACTGCTCAGCCTGGACCGCACCAGCCGGACCCAGCAGGCCCAGCGGGCGGCCACCCAGGACGGCGTGTACGCGTTCCAGCGGCAGTGGCTGCGCTACCGTCGCTCGGAGAGCCCGCTGCCGTCGCTGGGCACCGAGGCGGCCCGCCGCGCCCTGCTGCGCATCCTCGCCCGTTTCGTCAGCCGCCCGACGGCGGCCGAGGCCGCGGCGTTCGCGGGCTGGCAGCACGACGGCGACCCGCTGACCAGCCAGCCGGGCCGGCCGGATGACGCGGCGGCCGGGCCGCAGCCACCAGCCCGGCGGCTGGCGCCGACCGAGCTGATCCGGCGGATGCCCTACCTGAGCCCAGCCGGCCTGGCCGAGCTGCCGGCGCACGAGGCGCCGTGGCCCGCGGCCGTGGCCGCGGTGTCCAACCGTCCGCTCGCGCTGGTCACCGAGCTCGCCGCGGCGGCAGGGGTGCCGCCGGCCGAGCTGTCCGCCCCGGCCGCCGCCGGCCCGATCGAGGTGTACGTCGACACCGGCGACGACTTCGCCCGCGGGCCCAAGGCCACCGCCGTGCCATCCGCCGGCCGGGACGGGCTGGCGCTCGTCCGGCTGCGGGTGGTCGACGCGGTCGGCGCCCGGCGGGTGCGCCTGGACCCGGCCGGACGGCGCGGCCTGCTCCGGCTCGACTGGCTGACCTTCGGCTTCCACGTCGTGGGAGCCGGTGATCCGATAGAGATCACATTCACTACGTTTGACCAACCAGAAGGGCTGGGACTCGTTGGCCTGCGGGTGCTCCAGTCAAATCTTGTCGAGATCCTCGACGACGACCCGCAAGTCCACTACAACGTGAACCTGTCCGGCATGCCTGAGTTGGGCGGCACTTACGCGATCGACGTCGAGCTGGCCTTTGCCTGGCTGGGAATCCGGCCAGACCCGGTGCTGGCGCCTCCGCCCGGCGCCTTGGGGAGCGCCGTCGGCCAGCAGCTGCCTCGCCGGGCGGCCCGTCGGGTGATGCGACAGCTGGGAGGCCTGCGGTGAGCGACACGGCGACCGGCCCGGACGAAGGACAACCCGGCGCGGCCCCGGTTGGCCCGTCCCGGCCATACGTCCGCTCGCTCGCGGTCGGGCCACCGGGCTCGGCCGAGGCGATGAGCGGGGCCGACAACCGCGGCGGTGGCGGGGACGGCGGCGGGGGCTCAGGCCGGGACCGGGACGGCGGCTTCGACGGCGCCGCGGTCCGGACCAGCTTCGCCG
>JADGHD010000656.1 GCA_019689615.1 Frankia sp.
GCCTGCCAGCGGCCCCGGCGGGCGGCGGCGGGGTCGCGGTGGCTGTCGACGTCGAGGACGGGCGGGCCTGCGTCGAGCTGCGCTGGCCCGTTCCCGCCTGACCCGGGCGCGGGTACGGGCGCTGGCTGGCCGTCAGTGCCCGCCGCCGGTCCGGACGGCCGCCGGGGATGCGGTGCGGGCGAGCGAGGCGATCTCCCTGGCCCGGGGGAGCGCGGCCTGGCGGTCCGCCGGGACCAGGCCGATCCTGGTCCGCCGGTCGAGCAGGTCGTCGACGTCGAGGGCGCCCTCGTGGCGCAGCCCGAACAGCAGCTCGGCGCCGGTGGTCGCCATGCCGGGCGCCAGCGGGGCCAGCAGCGCCGGGTCCCCGCCCACCTCGGCGAGCACGGCCGGGGCCTCGGTGCCATAGCGTTCGACGAGGCGGCGCGGCGCGGGGACGGCGGCCAGCTTCGCCCGCGAGGCGGCGCCCAGCAGCGGGAGCCGGGCGGTCCGGCACGGCCCGGCTTCCAGCCCGGCGCGGGCCACCGCGGCGTCGACCGCGTCCTTGGCCATCCGCCGGTAGGTGGTCAGCTTCCCGCCGACGATCGTGACCACCCCGTCCTCGCTGATGTGGACCGCGTGCCGACGGGACAGGTCGGCGCTGCGCCGGGCGGTCCGGCTGGGCTGCCGGCGACGCTGGCGCCGCCCGCGGGTCCCGTCGCCGTCCTCGCCGGGTTCCGGCTCGAGGTCGAGCAGCGGGCGCAGGCCGGCGAACGCGCCGCGCAGGTCCGCCCGGTCGACCGGGACGGCGAGCACCCCGGACACGACGGCGAGCAGCTCGTCGATCTCGGCGGCGGTCGGCCGGGGCACGTCCTCGACCTCCTCGGCCGGCACGTCGGTCAGGCCGACGTAGACCCGGCCGTCACTTTGCGGCAGCACCAGCGCGAACCGGTTGCGCTCGCCCGGCATGGGGACGGTGAGCGCGGTCCGCGCGCCGGCGCCGAGGACCGTGTCGGCCAGCACGAGGTGGGTGCCGCGGCTTGGCCGCAGCCGGATGCCGGGCGCCAGCGTCGGCGCCCAGACCCCGGTCGCGTTGACGACGGCGCGCGCCCGCAGCCGCAACCGGGTGCCGGTGATGGTGTCCTCGACGTCCGCCCCGCCCCCGTCCAGGGCGAGTGCCCGCAGCCGGGTCAGCACCCGGGCGCCGAACGCCGCGGCCGTCCGCGCGATCGCCACGACCAGCCGGGCGTCGTCGGTGAGCTGGCCGTCCCAGTAGAGCAGCCCGCCGCGCAGGCCGGCCTCGCGCAGCGCCGGGGCCAGCGCGCCGGCCTCGACCGCCAGCACCCGGCGCGGCGGCGGCAGCGCCCGGCTGGGCGTGCGCGCGCCCCGGCGCAGCAGGTCGGCCACGCGCAGGCCGGTGGCCATCGCGGCCACCTGCGCCCGGGAGACGGCCGGGGTCAGCGGCACCATGATCGGCAGGGGATGCACCAGGTGCGGCGCGGTGCGGCGGAGCAGGATGTCGCGCTCGGCCGCGCTCTCCGCGGCCAGCCGCAGGTCGCCGCTGGCCAGGTAGCGCAGCCCGCCGTGGACGAGCTTCGAGCTCCACCGGCTGGTGCCGTGGGCGAGGTCGTTCGCCTCGGCGAGCGCGACCGACAGGCCGCGGCTGGCCGCGTCCAGGGCTACCCCGGCGCCGGTCACCCCGCCGCCGACGACCAGCAGATCGACGATCTCCCCCTCGGCCAGCCGCGCCAGCTCCCGCTCCCGGCGCGCCGCCGACAGCGACCCGCGCGGGTGCGCCGAAGCGGTCATCGTGGCTCTCCTTCCCACCGGCAGGTTCATCGTGCGGACGAGCCGGGCGAGCGCGCAAAGTGATGCCTGTGACGCAACTGACGGAGCCGGTGTGGTGGGGCTGGGGATCGGCGGCGGCGGAGCGCGCGCTCCCGGACGCCGTCCGGGTGCTGCTGGTCGACGGGCTGGGCTTCGCCGAGCGGCCGAGCCCGCCGGTGAGCATGGACGACGTCCGGCTGCCGCCGTCGCGGCTGCCCGAGCAGGCCCGCGCGGCGCTCGCCCGGATCGTGGGTGAGCGGTTCCTGTGGACCGGCCGGGAGGCCAGGATCCGGCACACCCGGGGCCGGTCGACCCAGGACCTGCTGGCGCTGCGGGCAGGCGACGCCGCCGACGCCCCCGACGCCGTGCTGGCCCCGGCCAGCCACGAGGAGGTCGCGGCGGTGCTGGCCGAGTGCGCGCAGCGGCGGGTCGCCGTGGTCCCGTATGGCGGCGGGACCTCGGTGGTCGGCGGGCTCGCCCCGGCCAGGGACGACTTCGCCGCCGTCGTCGCGCTTGACCTGCGCCGGCTCGACCGGCTGGTCGATGTCGACCCGGTGTCGCTGACCGCCACCCTGCAGGCCGGGCTGCGCGGCCCGGCGGCCGAGGCGGCGCTGGCCGAGCACGGCCTGACCCTGGGCCACCTGCCGCAGTCGTTCGAGTACGCGACGATCGGTGGCTTCGCCGCGACCAGGTCCAGCGGACAGGCGTCGGCCGGCTACGGCCGGTTCGACACGATGGTGGTCGGGCTACGGGTGGCCACCCCGGCCGGCGACTGGGAACTGGGCCGCGCGCCGGCCTCGGCGGCCGGGCCGGACCTGCGCCAGCTCGTGCTGGGCTCGGAGGGCGCGTTCGGGGTGATCACCGAGGTGCGGCTGCGGGTGCGGCCGCGCCCGGCGGCCCGCCGCTACGAGGGCTGGCTGGTGGCCGGGTTCGCCGAGGGGATCGCGGTGCTGCGCGAGCTCGCCCAGCACGGGCCGCTGCCAGCGGTCGCCCGGCTGTCCGACGAGCTGGAGACGGCGGCCGGGCTGGCGAACGCCCGCAAGGCCGGCAGCTCGACGGGCGGGGAAGGCGGTTGCTACCTGCTCCTGGGTCATGAGGGGGAGCCGGACCGGGTCGAGCGGCAGGCGGCGGAGGTGGCGGGGCTGCTG
>JADGHD010000657.1 GCA_019689615.1 Frankia sp.
CGAGGAGCCGGTCCTGGTGGCGGCCGGCGCGACCGTGAGCGCCGCCGCGGTGGCCGCCGCGGCCGGGACGGCGTCGGTGTCGGCGTCGTCGTCGACGACGGTGTCAGCGTCGGTGGCCGCGGCCCCGGCGGTGGCCGGCGGCGGACCGGCGGATGGCGCGGCCCGCGGGCGGATGGCCGGGGTGGCGCGGTCCGCGGCGGCGCGGGTGCGCCGGGCCGGCCGGGTGACGCTCGGCACGGTGCTGTTCGTGCTCGGGTTCACGGCCGTGTTCGTGTCGTTCGGTGCCGCGTTCGGCGGGCTCGGGCAGTGGCTGCAGGTGCACCAGACGGACCTGGCCAAGGTGCTCGGGGCGATCACGATCGTCATGGGCCTGCTGTTCGCCGGCGCGTTCGCCCGGCTGCCGCTGGCCAACCGGGAGATCCGCTTCCTGCACCGGCTGCCGGCCCGCGGTGGCCTGCTCGGCGCGCCGCTGCTCGGGGTGCTGTTCGGCCTGGGCTGGACGCCGTGCATCGGGCCGACGCTGTCGGCCGTGCTTGGCCTGGCGGTGCAGAGCGCGACCGCCGGCCGCGGCGCGCTGCTGTCCGCCGTCTACTGCCTCGGCCTCGGCATCCCGTTCATCGCCGTCGGCCTGGCCTTCCGCCGGCTCGCCGGCGCGCTGCGCGCGGTGCGCGCGCACGCCCGGCTGCTCAGCATCGCCGGCGGGGTGCTGCTCGTCGCGGTCGGCATCGCGCAGGTGACCGGCGAGTGGACGGAGCTGGTGGACACCCTGCGCCGCTACACACCCGGATTCGCGGAGGCGCCGCTGTGACCCCTCCCCCCTCCACCGGCGGGTCGTCGCTGGGCGGCTCGACCGCGGTCGCCGGCCGCACCGGCGCCGACAACGCCGCCGACAACGCCGAGATCATCGCCCGGCCGGAGGCGTTCGGCGTCGAGGAGGACCTGGCCGACGAGCCGCTCGCCGCCGCAGAGCGGGACGCCGACGGTGGCGGCCGGGCCGCGGCCGGCGACGACGAGCGGGCGGGCCCGGCCACCAGGGCCGGCCAGAAGGGTGCGGACGGCAGGCCTGCCGCCGGCGGGCGGGCCGTCCCCGCGCGCGGGCCGCTCGCCCGGGCCATCGACCCGATCCGGGTGGCCTGGCGGGTGCTCACCACCATGCGCACCGCGCTCATCCTGCTGTTCCTGCTGGCGCTGCTCGCGGTGCCCGGATCGCTCTGGCCGCAGCGCGACCTCAACCCGCTGCGGGTCCAGGAGTACTTCGACGAGCACCCGACGCTCGCCCCGATCCTCGACCGGATCGGCTTCTTCGACGTCTACAGCACCCCCTGGTTCGCCGCCTGCTACGTGCTGCTGTTCATCTCGCTGATCGGCTGTCTGTCCTCGCGGACGCGCTGGCACGCCAAGGCGCTGTTCGGCCGCCCGCCCGCCGCGCCGGCCAGGCCAGCCCGGCTGCCCGGCGGGTCGAGCTGGCGGACGGAGCTGTCCCCGCGGGATGCGGTCGAGGCCGCCGGCAAGGTGCTGCGCCGGCGCCGGTTCCGGGTGGCGGTGGCCCCGCAGGGGGCCACGCGCCGCGACGGCACGCCGGACCACTCGGTCGCCGCGGAGAAGGGCTACCTGCGCGAGACCGGCAACCTGCTGTTCCACATCGCCCTGGTCGGCGTGCTGCTCGGCGTGGGACTCGGCTCGTGGTTCGGCTACCAGGGCACCGTGCTCGTCGTCCAGGGCAACGGCTTCGCCAACACGCTGATCTCCTATGACGACTTCCGGGCCGGCGCGTTGGTCGACACCGCCCACCTGACGCCGTACTCGGTGACGTTGGACGAGTTCCACGCCACCTATCTGCCGAACGGCCAGCCCGAGGACTTCGTCGCCACCGTCTCCTACACGGCCGACCGGGACTCGCAGCCGCAGCGGGCCGACATCCGGGTCAACCACCCGCTTGAGCTCCCCGGCGGCGACAAGGTCTACCTCCTCGGCCACGGCTACGCGCCGCACTTCGTACTCCGTGACGCCAAGGGCGAGGTGGTCTGGGAGTCCTATGTGCCGTGCACGCCGCGGGACGAGATGTTCCTGTCCACCTGCACGGTCAAGATTCCCGACACCGGCCTGCCGCCGGTCGGCCCGCTGCAGGAGCCGCAGCAGCTGGCGTTCTCCGGCGTGTTCACGCCGACGACCGAGCTCGACCGCGCCCACGGCTACGTCTCGACCTACCCGGCCGCGCTGGCCCCGGGCCTGACCATCACCGGCTACGTCGGCAACCTGCACCTCAACGAGGGCATCCCGCAGAACGTCTACGCGATCGACCTGCGCGACATGGAGCAGCTCACCGTGGACGGCCCGATCGGCGAGGACCGGGTCGCCCAGGTGCTGGCGATCAACAACCCCGAGCAGCGCACCCTCACCGGCCTGCCGGGCGGGCTGAGCCTGGAGGTGGACGACGTCCGCGAGTTCGCCACCTTCCAGACGAAGTCCGACCCGTACAAGGGCTGGGTGCTCTGGTCCAGCGTCGCGATCATCGTCGGTCTGGTGGTCAGCCTGCGGGTCCGCCGCCGCCGGATCTGGGTCCGGGCCCGCCCGGCCGCGGGCGGCAGCGTCGTCGAGATCGGCGGCCTGTCCCGCTCCGACGCCGAGGGCTTCGCCGCCGAACTGGCCTCCCTGACCACGGCCGTCCGCGACGCCACCGGCGCCCCCGACGCCACCGCCGGTCCTGGCGCCACCGCCGGCCCTGGCGCCATTGCCAGCCCTGGCGCCACCTCCGGCCCAGGCGCCGGTGGCGCCAGCAGCTCTGACCCCACCGGCGGCGCCGACGCCGTTGGCGCTGCCAGCCCTGCCGTCGCTGGCCCTGACGGCGCGAGCGGCGCCCGTGGCCCGGACGGCGGCGACCCCGCTGCCGTCGCCGAGCCAGACGCCACCGACGGCACCGCGCCGGCCCAGGCGGCCAGCGGTGCCG
>JADGHD010000658.1 GCA_019689615.1 Frankia sp.
CCCCACCGAGTCCAACACACTGAATATCGGCGGCAGCGGCAGATGGTTAAAAGGCCGGGGACGGCGAGGGGGCGGACCCACCCACCGCGGCCGCGGTGCTCGCGTGGGCCGGGTCGAAGACGACCCGGCGGGCGCGGCCGCCGCCGGTGGTGATCTGGATGCACTCGCCGAGGTCGCAGCGCTCGACGCCGAGGGTGGAGGCGACCAGCTCGACCGCCTCGGTGAGCAGCGCCGGCACGTCGAGCGTGCTCAGGGCGCGCTGGCCGAGGTAGGCGAGCGCGGCCTGCTGGCGCTCGGCCCGGCGCAGGTCGGTGATGTCGGACAGGACGATGGCGAGCTGGCCGTCGCCACCTGGGCTCGGCGGGATGACGGTCGCCCGCAGGGTGCGGACCGGGCCGGCGGCCTCCGCGGTGCCGCCCGCCTGCGCCTGGCCCTCGACCAGTGCCCCGGCGAGGGCGTGGCGGGCGCTCGCGTCGTGGGCCGGGGCCCGCCACACGTCGAGGTCGCCGATCTGGGCCTGCCCGGTGCGCTGCGCCGTGGCGACCAGGCCCCACTCGCCGCCCAGCCGCTGCCCGCCGGCTATCCCCGGCCGCAGCCGGTCGGCGAGCTCGTCGAGGTGCTGGCCGGCCTCCACCCGCACCCCGACGAGCCGCTCGACCACCCGGGACGGGCGCACCAGCACCAGGTCGGAGTCGTAGACGAGCACCCCGACCGGCAGGTCGTCGAGCCGGCCGCCGCTGGGGACCAGCTCGAGCAGCGCGCCCAGCTCACCGGCCGACTCGGCGCCGAACCGGGCCGCGGTGACGTCGACGATCGTGCCGACGTTGCCGACGACCTCGCCGGCGTCGTCGCGCAGCACCTGCGCGCGGATCTGCACCCGGCGGTAGCTGCCGTCGCTGGTGCGGTAGCGGGTCTCGTGGTGGCAGTGGTCGGCCCCGCCGACGACGACCGCCATGAACAGGGCGATCGTGTGCTCCACCTCGTCCGGGTGGACGTAGTCGATGAACCTGGTGCCCAGGCTGGTGGCGACGTCGAAACCGGTGAGCCGGGTCCAGGCCGGGTTGAGGTAGGTCCAGCGGCCCTCGGCGTCGGTACGGAAGACCACCTCGGAGAGCGTGTCGAGCAGCCGGCCCGGGTCGAACCCGCCGGGGAAGTCGTTGGCCGGGATCGCGCCCGGTGGGATCACCGGGGCCGGCTGGTAGATCGTGCGCTCCCGCCGGGCCAGTGCGGAGCCCGCCTGCTCCGGCGACTGAGCCGCGCGCCCGCCCTCGGCCAGCGTGGGCGGGCGAGGGCCGGGTCCCGGCACGGGCCCGGGCGCGAGCGGCTGGCTCGTCGACGCGGCGGGGCCCGGCTGGCGGGCCACGGTGCCCGGCGGGTCGGCCGGGCTTGCCGGTCCGCTGCCCGCGCGGGCCGTCTGGCCGGGCGGCGGGCTGCCGGGGGCCAGGCCGTGGCGCTGGGCCGGCCTGCGCAGCGCGGGCGGGCGGACGCGGAGCCCGGCGCTGGCCGGGGTGATGCTCTCCCGGACCGGCGCGGTCTGGGGGCGCACCCGGCACTCCACCAGCCTGCCGTCGAGGAGGGCGTCGGCCGCCGGGCCGGGCAGGCTCAGCGGACCGGTCCGGCCCGCCGGCCGGTCGGCGCCGCCATCCTGGCGGGCGGCGCGGTCAGCCCGGTCCGGGTCGGGGCCTGCGACACAAACAGGTTCCCGGCCGTTGGCGTCGCCGCTGATCGTGATCCCATCGTCCGTGTCCACTGGGGGGTCTCCCGGCCTAGGTCTCTCTGCTCCGCTGGCGTCCGTCGCGCCCACCCCACCCCGCGTCGAACCCGGCCGTCTATGGCTGGAACCGGGAAGCTTGTACGGATGGCACACGGTATCGCTACCCGCTAGGCGCGTCACGGCAAAGCCGCGAACCCAGATGCTGACGTCCGATTCGCCCCCGCAGCACCACCGTTGCTCGGGATGCGGTTCCCATCGGTGTGGTCTTCGATTAGCTGGTCGTCACGAGGAGTCCGAGAAGGCGTGACCCGCCAGTCAGCGCATCACGCAACTAGTCGAATCGTGCATCGAACGCGACGGCATCGCCGCCGGCGACGTCGTCTCCGGGCGACGCGCGGGATTATCCAAAGAACGACCGATGTTCTCGGGGCAAGATCGAGGCCGGCCTGTCACGGCGAGTATTTCCCGACACCGGGCCGCCCGGCCAGCCACGGACCTGTGGCAGTCAAGTGGTCTGGCACCATGGTCGGCCGCTACCCGGCGCGCCCTTGCGCCGGCGCACGCCGCCGGACGAGCCGGTCCGGCCAGCTCACCCGGCCGCGCGCCGCCGGGTACCCGCGCCGCGAACTCCCGCGGTGCAACTGCGGCCTTCCGCGGGACGCACGCAACGCATTCGCCGGCCGTGCCCCTGGCATGGCGCGGCCTTCCGCGGCCCCGTCCACCGGTGCGTCCGCTAACCCGGGGCGGTGTCATCACCCGGGGCGGACGACATGCATTACTGGTCGGTAACTGCCGCGCGTGTGGTCTTTGCGTGGCATCCGCGGCCAGGAATGTAGGAACGCCAATCGAGCACCTATGGTTGCGGGCATGTCGTTCGCGCCACGCGGTGCCCACCGCGCGCCACGCCGACCGGCGGGCGGCGCCACGCGTGCCGGGCACCAGCCCCGCGCCCTCGAACAACCCGCCAGCGAAACCCGCAGCGGCGCCCACCGCGCCAGCGCGGGCCGCCGCGCCGCGGCACATTCCGCCGTCCGCCGGGCCGCCGGACAGGACGCCACCAGCCAGCGCGCCGCAGCGGGGCACGCCACCACGGCGCACCCGGCCGGCACCGGCCGGCACCGGGCGCCGGCCCGGCGCGTCCCCCGCTCCGCCGCCCTCGCCATCGCCGCCGGGCTGACCTGCGCGGTCGCCGCGCCGGGCGCCACAGCCACGGCGCACGCCGACCCGCCACC
>JADGHD010000030.1 GCA_019689615.1 Frankia sp.
CGGCGAGGTGCCGGCGGCCGCCGGGCCGTCCGCCGGGCGCGCCCCCCACGCCACCAGCGCCACCACCTCCGCTCGGCGCGGCGACGACCACCAGGTCGTCCCGGCCGCCGCCGGCCACGCCGGCGCCCGTGCCCGCGCCGGCACCGGAGCCGGCGGCCGCCGCGGCGAGGGCGGGCAGCCGCTCGGCGTCGTGCGGTGAGCTGGGGCTGGGCACGTTGACCGCGGCCAGCGCGGCCTGCGGATCGTCCCCGCCGGCGCCGGCGAGCGCCCCGGCCGCGGCCGCCCCGCCAGCACCCGCCGCGGCCCAGGCGGCCGCCCCCGGCGGGGCGGGCTGGCCGGCGGCCGTCGAGAACTCGGCCGACGCGGGTGAGGCCTGCGGCGGGACCCAGTTCGCCAGCAGGCGGGCGCGGCTGACCGCGCTGGCCTCGGCCGGGGTCGACAGCGGCTGGCCGGTCAGCGCGGACACCAGGCCGACCGCGGTGGGCCGGTGGGTCGGGTCGCGGTCCAGGGCCGCCGTGACCACCGGGAGCAGCGCCGGGGGGACGCCGTCCAGCGCCGGCTGGGTGGACAGGATCCGCATCGCGGTCGCCGCGGCGGTCTGCGCCTCGAACGGGTGGCGGCCGCGGGCGGCGAACGCGACGCACAGGCCCCAGTTGAAGACGTCGGAGGCCGGCGTGGCCGGGTCGCCGTTGAGCTGCTCCGGCGCCATCCAGGCGACCGTGCCGATCAGGTTTCCGCCACTGGTGTTGGCGCTGAGGTCGTCCGCCCTGGCCAGGCCGAAGTCGATGATCTTCGGGCCTTCCCAGGAGAGCAGGATGTTCGCCGGCTTGAGGTCGCGGTGCACCACCCCGGCGGCGTGGACGGCGATCAGGCCCTCGGCCAGCCCGAGGGCGAGGCTCTCCAGGCTGGGGCCGTGCAGCCGCCCGTGCCTGCTCACCGCCGTCAGCAGGCTCATCCCGTCGACGTACTCGGTGGCCATCCAGGGCTCGTCCGCGTCCGGGTCGGCGTCGAGCACCCGGGCCACGCAGGTGCCGCGCACCCGGCGCGCGGCGGTCACCTCGCGGCGGAACCGTTCCCGGAACTCCCGCTCGCCGAGCAGGTCCGGGCGGATGACCTTGACCGCGACGAGCCGTTCGTCCACGGCGACGCCGAGGTACACCGTGCCCATCCCACCGGAGCCGAGCCGGCCGCGGAGTCGGTAGGTGCCGACCGTTCGCCGGTCGTTTGGGCCCAGCGGTGTCAGCACGCCTGCATCACCCCAGTTGTTGTGCCGTGTCCGGTGCCGCCATGCCGGGTTGGGCGGCTGCCGGTCTCCCTCGGTGGATGCGCTGCGTGACGACCAGATCGTGCGTGGGAAACATCGCCAGTTACGGTAGGGCACATTGTCCCTACTTAAGCGTCCAGCCGCTTCTTGTGGCTTTGGTGTGGGGAACTGCTGGGCTGACGTCGGGTTTTCGGCGTTTCCTGGTGGGTTGCCGGCGGCGGCTCCCGCTGGCCGGGACGGGGCCGGCGGGGCAAGGCCCGGCCGGTGCTGACCCGCGCGGGCTGGGCGAAGGCGGGCGAGCTGGCGGCGCTGGCCGGGCGAGCCCGCTGGTGGCGGGAGTGACGTGGGCGCCGGAGGGTAGCTCGTCGGCATGGCTGGCACGGACCCACAGGCGGTCGTCAGCGAGCTGCTGGACCGCCATGGCCGCACCTACGCGGAAGAGATCGGGGCCGACGTCCCCGCGGACACCGCCGAGGCGATGTTCCGGCTGTTGGTCTTCTCGATCCTGGCGAGCGCCCGGATCCGGTCGGCGGCGGCGGTGGAGGCGAGCCGCGCCCTGTTCGACCAGGGCTGGACGAACCCGACCGCGATGACCGAGGTCAGCTGGGAACAGCGGGTCGCCGTGCTGAACAAGCACGGGTACGCGCGCTACGACGAGAGCACGGCCAGGATCCTCGCCGACTCGTGCCACTACCTGCTCGACAAGTACGACGGCGATGTCCGCGGCGTCCGCGAGGCCGCCGACCACGATCCCGACCGCATGCACCAGCGGCTGCAGGAGTTCAAGGGGATCGGGCCGGTAGGGGCCGACATCTTCCTGCGTGAGGCCCAGGCCGGCTGGGACGAGCTCATCCCGTACGTCGACGCCCGCACCCGGGAAACGGCCCGCAAGCTTGGCCTGCCCGGCGACCCGCGCGGCCTGCTCGCCCTGGTCGAGCGCGTCGACTTCCCCCGGCTGGTCGCCGCCCTCGTCCGCACGCGCCTGGAGCGCGACATCGACGAGGTGGCCCAGGCCGCCGCCCGCCGCTGACCCGGCGATCGGCCGGCCAGCGGACGCCTGCGGGCCACCGCACCGGCTGGTGACGTCGACGCTGCGGCCGGGGTTACGGGGGCGAAGACGCCGCGGAACGTGGCGCGCCCGCCTGCCCGGGGCCGGCGGCACCGTCGGGCGGGTTCGCGCCCCAGCGGCGCTGCCCGGGACTTTCCCGGCGCCGGATCTGGTTGGCGCTACCGTGACGACCTGGCAACCGGGCGGAGATAGCCGGCTGCGAGGATGGGCGTTCCGTCATTCGTCGTCCATGGTCAGCCGTCGGCGCGTCCGCCGTCGTCGCACGCCCACTCGCCGCCGTTGACCGCCCGTCCGCGAAGGAGCCCGGTGCCCGCAAGCCGCGACCCACGGCTCGCCCGCGAGCAGGCCTACCTCGACCTGCTCTACAGCCGGCTGGACGAGGTCCGGGAGATCACCCGTCGGCAGCTGCGGCAGGTGCTGCTCGACGGCGGCACCGGCACGCCCCAGTCGCTGGTGGAACGGGACGTGTTCGCCGCGACCCACGCCGAACGGCTGGCCCGCCTGGACGCCGCCGAGGGCCGGCTGTGCTTCGGCGCCATGGACCGCACCGACGGCTCGCGGACCTACATCGGCCGGATTGGCCTGTCCGACGCCGAGCAGGAGCCGATCCTCGTCGACTGGCGGGCGCCGGTCGCCACCGCGTTCTACCGGGCCACCCTGGCCGACCCGCAGGGCCTGGTCCGCCGCCGGCACCTGCGCACGAAGGGCCGCGAGGTCACCGGGGTCGCCGACGACGTGCTCGACCCGGCCGCCGCCGGCCTGCTGTCCGACGGCCCGGGCCAGGCGGGCGCGCTGGACGCGGCCACCGGGGACACGATGCTGCTCGAGGCGCTCTCGGCGCCGCGGACCGGCCGGATGGGCGACATCATCGCCACCCTGCAGGCCGAGCAGGACATGATCATCCGGGCGGACGCCAGGGACGTGCTGGTCGTCGACGGCGGCCCCGGGACCGGCAAGACCGCCGTGGCCCTGCACCGCGCGGCCTACCTGCTCTACACCGAACGCAGCCGGCTGGAGCGCTCCGGCGTGCTGGTCGTCGGCCCGAGCCCGGTGTTCCTGCGCTACATCGAGCAGGTGCTGCCGTCGCTCGGCGAGACCGGCGTGGTGTTCGCGACCCCCGGCGAGCTGTTCCCCGGTGTCCACGCGAGCGCGCCGGAGCCGGTCGCGGTCGCCGAGCTCAAGGGCGACGCGCGGATGGCGGCCGTGCTCGCCGCGGCGGTCCGCGAGCACCAGCGGCTGCCCAGGCGCCCGATCGAGCTGGTCCACGACGACGACCGCCAGCTACGCCTCGACCGCGACGTCGTCGCCCGGGCCAGGACCAGGGCGCGCCGCAGCCGCCGCCCGCACAACGGTGCCCGCCGGGTCTTCCTCGCCGAGCTGCTGGCCGAGCTGACCGGCCAGGTCGTCCGGCAGATCCCCGGCGGCCTGCTGGACGAGGACGAGCGGGAGGAGGTGCGCGCCGGCCTGTGGGCTGACCCGGCGGTGCGGCGCGCGCTGGAGGCGCTGTGGCCCCGGCTCACCCCGCAGGGCCTGCTGCGCGCCCTCTACGCCGACCGCGCCCTGCTCGCCCGCGCCGCCGGCCGCGTGCTCACCCCGGCCGAGCAGGCACTGCTGCGCCGCGACGCCGACTGGCCGGCCGACGCCTGGACCGTCGCCGACGTGCCGCTGCTCGACGAGGCGGCCGAGCTGCTCGGCGACCCGGACGAGGGCAGCCGGGCGGCCGAGCAGGCCCGCGCCGCCCGGGAGCGGGCGGTCGAGCGGCAGTACGCCGAGGACGTCCTGGAGATGCTGGGCCTGGCCGACCACCTCGACGCCGAGGCGGTCGCGGACCGCTGGCGCGGCCCGCGCCAGCGGATGAGCGCCGCCGAGCAGGGGGCGTCCGACCGCGAGTGGGCGTTCGGCCACCTGATCGTCGACGAGGCCCAGGAGGTCTCGCCGATGCTGTGGCGGCTGCTGTGGCGCCGCTGCCCGGCGCGCAGCGCCACGCTGGTCGGCGACCTCGCCCAGGCGGCCCGCCCCGGCGCGCCCGCCTCCTGGGCCGAGATCCTCGCGCCGCACGTCGGCGATCGGTTCCGGGTCCGCCGCCTGACCGTCAACTACCGCACCCCGCGGGAGATCATGGACGTGGCCGCGGACGTGCTCGCCGCGGCGCTGCCCGCCGCCCGCCCGCCGGAGTCGGTCCGCGCCGTCGGCTACCGGCCCAGGGCCATCCGGCTGCGGGCCAGGCCAGCCGGGCCGGCGACCACGCCGGAGCCCGACGCGCTGTTCGGGCTGGGCGAGCTCGGTGCGGCCGAGGAAGCGCCGGGCCGGTTCGACGCCGCGCCGTCGCCGCAGCTCGCAGACGAGGTCGCCACCCACGTGATCCGGGCGGCCGGCGAGATCGGCGAGGGCCGGATCGCCGTGATCTGCGCGCCGAACGCGGTCGGCCCGGTGCGCGCGGCCCTGGCCCGGGTGGCCCCGGAGCTGGTCACGCCAGGCCCTGCCGCGGCCGTCACCGGTGGCGGGGCGGAGATCCTGGACGCCCGGGTGGCCGTGCTCACCGTGGCCGACAGCAAGGGCCTGGAGTTCGACGCCGTGATCCTGCTCGAGCCGGCCGCGCTGCTCGCCGGCCCGACCCGGGGGCTCGCCGACCTCTACGTCGCCCTCACCCGCGCCACCCGCACGCTCACCGTCCTCCACACTGGCGACCTGCCGCCGGCCCTGCACCGCCTGTCCGGCGCCGGCTGACCGGCGCCGGCTGACCGGCGCCGTCGGCGCCGACCGTCCGGCCGCACGCGCGCCCGCGCGCATCGACCGGGTCCCGCCGTACGGCGAACCGGCTGGGCACGCCCGCCTGGGCCGACACCGCCCGGGGTCACCGGCCCGCTGGGGCGTCGCGTGGTCCGATCACCCGTTCGACGGACGCTGGGCTGGTCGCGCGGGGACGATCTGTCGGACCCGGCGCCTACCGTGCTGGGGACAGGCGTTCTTCGCGCACAGCCAGCTGATTGGGGAACGGTGGTGACGCAGGACCCGGATGACCCTACGGCCCTGGCTGGACCGGCGCCGGTCAGCGCCCTCACCGCCCGAACGACGGTGGCCGAGCCCGTCGCGGTGCCGCTGGTGCCGCGGCTGGCCGCCGGGCTGCTGGCCCGGCTGACCGGGAGCGCGACGGCCCGGCGCAGCGTGCGGTTCTTCGCCGACGCCTCCGGCCAGCTGATCGCGGTCATCGTGCTCGACCTGGCCGGCGCGCTCTCGTTCGCCGTCACCCCGTTCGTCCTGCGCCACCTCGTCGACGAGGGCCTGACGACCCCGGACGGCCGGACGGCGCTGGTCGTCTCGGTCGCGGCCCTGCTCGTGGTCTTCCTCGCGCAGGCCGCGGCGGGCGCGGCGTCCCGGGTGATCAGTTCGGGTGTCGGCCAGCGGGTCGGCGAGCGGACCACCATCGCCGTGCACGACCATCTGCTGCGGCTGCCGTTCGGGTTCTTCCCCGGGCAGCGGCAGGGGGACCTGCTGACGCTGTTCGGCCAGGACGCGCAGGAGATCCAGACGGCGGTGGCGGTGGTGCTGCCCCGGGCGGTGACGACCAGCGTGACCGCCGTGGTCGGGGTGGTCACGGTCGCGGTCCTCGACGGGCGGCTCGCGCTGGTCGCGCTGGCGCTCGCGCCCGTGGTGTTCGCGCTGCTCACCCTGGGCCGCCGGCAGAGCCGGGAACTCAGCATCGAGTACATCCGGCTGCGCACGAAGCACTTCTCGCAGATCGGGGACACCACCGGGGTCGCCGGTGCCCTGCACATCCGGCTGTTCGGCCGCACGGAGTACGAGTCGGCGAAGTACGGCCAGATCGCCGACGACATCTGCCGAAACGCCCAGCGGCGCAACCGGGTACACGCGATGGCCGGGCTGATGTCGTCGGCCGGCGCCGCCGTCGCGGTCGTGATCGTGGTCGGCTTCGGCTCCTGGCTGGTCAGCTCCGGCCGGGCGACGATCGGCACCCTCGTCGCGTTCGCCAGCGCCCTCCTCTACGCCTACCGGCCGGTGACCGGGCTCGCCGAGAGCCGGTCCGACCTGCTCGACGCCGGGGTGGCGTTCGAGCGGGTGTTCGGCCTGCTCGACGTCCCGGCGGACCCGCGGGAACTACCGGTCGCGGTGGCCGGACCGCGGCCGGCCGCGATGGCCGTGCCGCGTCAGCGCCCCGCCACCCCGCAGCCCGCGCCGCGGCACGCGCCCAAGATCGAGGTCGACGACCTGTGGTTCCGCTACCCGCGGGGCCGCACGGTCGACTGGGCCGCCGGCGGGCGGGCGCTGGGCCGGCGCTGGTGGGCGGTGAACGAGCAGGAGGACGCGGCGCGCGCCCAGGAGGAGGCGGAGCTCGCGGCCGCCGCCCGGGCCCGGCGCGCCGCCGAGGGGGCCGTCGACGACGAGTGGGCGCTGCGCGGGCTGAGCCTGGTGGCGGAGGCCGGCGCGAAGACCGCGATCGTCGGGGCCAGCGGCGCGGGCAAGAGCACGCTCGGCAGCCTGCTCGCCGGCATCTACCTGCCCACCCGCGGCCAGATCCGCTGCGACGGCGAGGACATCTCGACGATGGACTGGCAGCGGCTGCGCTCGGTCGTCGGCGTCGTCCCGCAGGACCCGTACATGTTCCACGACACGATCGCCGCCAACATCCGCTACGGCCGGATCGACGCCGCCGACGACGCGGTCGAGGCGGCGGCCATCGACGCGGGCCTCGGCCCCCTGCTGGACAAGCTGCCGAAGCGGCTGGAGACGCTGGTCGGCGCGCGCGGCTACCAGCTCTCCGGCGGCGAGCGCCAGCGGGTCGCGCTGGCCCGGGTGCTGATCGCGGACCCGCCGATGCTCGTCCTCGACGAGGCGACGTCGCAGCTCGACTCGGTGACCGAGCAGATTGTGCAGGACGCGCTGGCCCGGCTCGGCGTCGGCCGCACCCGGATCGTGATCGCGCACCGGCTGTCCACGGTCGTCGACGCCGACGTGATCCACGTCCTGTCCGCCGGCCAGGCCGTCGAGCACGGCACCCACGACGACCTGCTCGCCCGCGACGGCGTCTACGCCCGCCTCTACGCCCGCCAACTCGCCGACGACGAGCACCTCCCCTGAAAACCGCCTGGCGACCACGTCCGCCGAAAGCCGCTTTCCTTCGGCGCTCAGGTCCCCTTGACCGGTTGCTCTGGGCCCGTTGCGGAGCGGGATGCCCCTGTGTGGGGCGTTGGGTCGGCTTCGGTAAAGTTGGCGCCAAATTTCTGGCCGTTCCTGCGTCGATCCCTGCCGCACCGGTCCGCCGCCGGCCGCCAGCGGCGGGTCGCGGCGGCCCACAGCGGGGGAGGGATGCGCGTGGCGCTGGACAACAAGACGCTGGAGCTCCTGCTCAAGCAGGTCGCCAGCGGCGAGGTGCAGCTGCCGGAGTTCCAGCGGGCCTGGAAATGGGACGACGACCGGATCAAGTCGCTGCTGGCGACGGTCACCATGGACTACCCGATGGGCGTCGTGATGACGCTGCAGAACGGGGGGCCAAGCAAGTTCCGCAGCAGGGCGCTGCACGGCACCCCACCGTCGGCCGCAGAGCAGGAGCCCGAGTACCTGCTGCTCGACGGCCAGCAGCGGCTCACCTCGCTCTACCAGGCGCTGCTGGCCGACCGGCCGGTCGACACGCTCGACGCCCGCGGCAAGGAGATCCAGCGCTGGTACTACATCGACATCGGCAAGGCGATCGACCCGAGCGCCGACCGCGAGGAAGCGATCGTCTCGGTGCCGGCCGACAGGCGGCTCCGTGAGGACTTCGGACGCAAAATCACCCACGACCTGACGACGGTCGAGGGGGAGTGCACGGCCGACCTGTTCCCGCTGAACATCACCTTCGACAACGCGAAGGTGGCCAACTGGCAGAAGGTCTTCGTCCAGGCCCGCAAAGACGACGCGAACTGGGACCGCTGGCCGAAGTTCAAGGAAGTTGTGCTCGACCGCATCGCCAAGTACCAGGTGCCGATGATCAGTCTCGGCAAGGACACCGACAAGGTCGCGGTCTGCCAGGTGTTCGAGAAGGTGAACACCGGCGGCGTCTCCCTGAACGTGTTCGAGCTGCTGACGGCGACCTACGCCGGCGACTGGGAGTACTACAAGGTCGCCGAGGAAGACTTCGACCTCGCCGCCGACTGGAAGCGGATCAGGACCGAGCTCACCGAGCGCAGCGAGCCGCTCGAGGCGCTCGTGAACATCGACTTTCTGCAGGCGGTCTCGCTGGTCTTCACCTACTCGCGCCGGCGCGCCCGGCTGGCCGAGGCGCCGGGATCGAACCCGCCCGCGGTCGGCTGCAAGCGCCGCGATCTGCTCAACCTGCCCCTGTCCGAGTACCGACGGCTGGCGCCGCTGGTCACCGAGGCGTTCGGGTGGGTCGGCCGGTTCCTGCGCGACCAGTTCGTGTTCGAGGGGAAGAACCTGCCGTACCGGACGCAGTTGGTGGCGCTGGCCGCGATCCGCACGATCCTCGGCGAGGACGCAGACAAGCCGGACATCTACGAGAAGCTGGTCCGCTGGTACTGGTGCGGCGTGCTCGGCGAGCTCTACGGGGGCACGGTCGAGAGCCGGCTGCCCCGCGATGTCGAACAGGTGGTGGCGTGGGTCGCCGGTGGGGAGGAGCCGGCCACGGTCGCCGAGGCGACCTTCCACGAGCAGCGGCTGGCCACGCTGACCACCCGCAACAGCGCCGCGTACAAGGGCATCTACGTGCTGCTGCTCCGCCAGGGCTGCTACGACTGGTATTACGCGGAGAGGCCGATCGACTTCGAGGCGGTCGCCAGCCGGGACATCGACATCCGGATGATCTTCCCCAAGGCCTGGTTCGAGCGTTCCGGGACCAAGGACAGCCGGATGATGAGCATCGTCAACAAGACGGCGCTGTCCTACCAGACCAACCAGCGGATGGGCTCCCGGGCGCCGCGCGCATATCTGGACGTGCTCGCCCGGGAGACCGGCGTGGGCGCGGTTTGGCTCGACGACCGGGTGGAGACCCACCTCATCAACCCGCGGCTGCTGCGCTCCGGCGACTTCGACGCCTTCTACCGGGACCGGGCGGCACGCCTGCTCGACCTGGTCGACGCGGCCATGGGCAAACGATCGGTCCGGCTCGACGCCGGCCCTGACTTCTGAACGAGGACGAGGCAGGGCGACCGATGCCACCCGTCAACGCGAAGACCCCGGACGAGGTGACCCTCCTCGACCTGAAGGACCGCACGCTGGCGCTGCGGGACCTGCTGGCCCTGTGGGGTGTCCGGGTCCGTGACGACTTCGTCCTCGCGCAGATCACCAGCGACCTCGCCGCGGTCGGCCTGTCGACCGACACCGACATCGCCCGCGGCGGGCTCGGCACGCGGGTGCGGATCGTTCCCGCTCCGGCGGTCGAGCTGCCCGCGGACGATGACGGCGACGACGACACCGACGGCCTCGCGGAGGGCGACGACCCCGGGGAGGGCGACGACACCGACGCCCTTGCGGAGGGCGACGACCTCGCGGAGGGCGACGACGATACCGACGTCCCCGCGGACAGTGACGCCCTCGGGCACGGCGACGACGTCGCGGACGACGACGGGCTCGCCGACGACGACGGAGCCGGCCACCCAGGTTCCGCCGCGGTCTCGTCGGCCGGGCCGGCACCCGTCCGTACCGCCACCCCGGTCGAGGGGGCGGACGCCGTCGACGGCCGGGACACCGGCGACGGAACGGCCGCGGCGTCGGCCCGCGCGACGGGGGCGCCCGCGGACGCCCCGGCCAGCTCGACGCGGTCCGGTCCCGGCCCGTCCGTTGACGGCGCGGCACATGCCCGCCCGGCTGCCGCCGCGGACGACAGCTCGGCCGATGCGGCCGGCCCGACAGCGAACGCCGCCCAGGGGCCGGCGGAGGACGGCGCCCACGGTGGGACATCGGCGAACGGAGCCTCGGGCGGCGCGGCGGCGAACGGCACGGGCGCGAACGGGGGCAAGAAGAAACGCTCCCGTCGGCGCGGCGGCCGGGGCCGCAACCGGGGCGGGACAGCGGCCGCCGGGGGCCTCGGGACCGAGAGCGAGCAGCTCCCGACCGTCTCCCTGAAGATCCGTGACCTGCCGTCCGCAACCCGCCGCGTGGTCAGCTACCCGTCGTCGACGCCGCTGTCGCAGGTCACCACGCGCATGCTGCAGGAGGACTTCTCCCAGATCCCGATCATTGACGGCCCGACGAAGCTGACCGGGGTCGTCACCTGGCAGTCGATCTCGGCGATGCACGCGGCGGGCAAGGAGCCCACGCTCGAGAACGCGATGCGCCGGCAGGTCGAGACCGTCTCGCTGAACGAGGACCTGCTGGCCAGCGTGCCCAAGATCACGCAGCACGACTTCGTGCTCGTCACCGAGTACGGCGAGGTGTGCGGGATCGTCACGACCGCGGACCTGGCGGCCCAGTACCACCGGATCGCGGAGCCCTACTTCCTGGTTGGTGAGATCGAGAACCGGCTGCGCCGCTGCCTGGGGCGGGTGTTCAAGCAGAAGGACATCCAGGCCGTCGCGCCGAACGCCACGAGCGTCAACCACCTGATGTTCGGCCAGTACCTCGAGCTGTTGCGGAACGGCTGGGACGAGCTCAACTGGCCGTACATCGAGCGGAATTCCTTCATCCACCTTCTCAACCAGGTCCGGCAGATCCGAAATTCGATCATGCACTTCGACCCACATCCGCTCACCGATCGACAGACACAGGACCTGCACCGATTCGGCCGGATGATGCGCCACCTCGACCCCACCTGACGCCCGCGGCGCCGCCGCGTGCGGGCCTCACCGGCACCTGAGGGCGGGTCGCGCCAGGACGACGCCGCATTCGTCGCGTCCCCGCCGCGGACCGCGGGCCGGAATCCAGTCCGTGGGCGATCCAGTCGGCCTGCTCGTTGTGGTATCCCGCTGCCCGCCCACTCACGCGGAACTGGTACACAACGGTGGGAAAAGCTCGCACACGTCGTCATCGCGCCGATGGTCCGACCGCGTCCTGAGGGGTGAAGACACCGGAACGCCGCGAAGGCGTCGCACGGACGGGGGGACCTCATGGCGGCCGCGCGCGAGGCCCTGCGCCATGGTGGAGGCCGCCAGACCGGCCTGCCGGGCGGGACGGTGCCGCTGCTGCCGGACGACGCGGCCACGGCCGCCGCTCGGCGCGGGCGGTGGCACCGCGGCGGGCCGCGGCCGGAGTCGCCGTGGCCGTGGCGGGTGGTGCTGCCGCTGGTGGTCCTCGTCGCCGTGATCGCCGGACTGATCGTGCTGCGGGCCTGCCTGCCGACGGGGGCGCGGGTGCTGGTCTGGGGCGACTCGTTGATGGTCGAGGCCCAGGACGCCTTCCGGGAGGCGGCGGCGAAAGAAGGCGCCCACGCGGTCGAGCTGCGGATCTGGAGCGGAACGGCCCCGTGCAACTTCCTGGGCGAGGTGCCGCAGGTGATCGAGGACTTCCAGCCGACGGTCGCCGTGATCGCCTTCTCCGGCAACACGCCCGACTGCGTGGCCGGCCGGGACAAGCTCACCGCCTACCGCGAGGACGTCACCGCGATGGCCCGGCAGCTGTCGGCGGCCGGTGTCCGGGTGGTCCTCGTGGAGGCGCCGACCAGCCGGGTGGACGCCGACGCCATCGACGACGCCGGGCTCACCCCGCTCGGCCGGCTCTGGTACCAGATCGCCGCCGAGGTGGACAACACGTCGGTCCTGCGGGCCGGGCTCGCCGTCACCGACGGTGGCCGGTTCACCGAAAGCCTGCCCTGCCAGCCGGACGAGCCGTGCGGCCCGGACGGGCGGGTCGTCGTCCGCAGCCCCGACGGCGTGCACTTCTGCCCCGAACGGGAGCAGCCCGGCCAGGCGTGCGAGGTGTACTCGGCCGGCGCCCGCCGCTACGGCGAGGCGATCGCCCACGGCGTCCTCGGCTGAGCCCCGAGCCAGGCCGGCGCCCGCCCTGTCCGTTGCTGGCTGCTTGGTTAACTATAGATTTCGTATATGTAACGTTCCTGGTTGACGCTCTCCGGGTGATCCGGTGAACATGGTTGTATGTGGTCCCAGGCACGGCCCAGCCGGTGGCCCTCCGCCTCGTTGCCGCCGGACCCAGCCTGTCCGCGGCGCCGCCCCTACTGTCCGCCGGGCGTGGTCCCGGCCCGCGACTAGGGCCCAGCCGACTGGCCGACGGATGCGCCCAACCAGCCTGGAGCGAGCGTGACCGTCGCCGTCACCACCGTCGCCAGCGCCGTCATGACACGGCCGCCTTCCGTCCTTGTCCTTACGGAACGTGACGACATTCCGCCTCTCCATGTCTTTGCCGGGAGTTCGTGCCGACGCCATCCCATGGTTCGGCCATCCCGGCCTTCGTCGCGCATCGTGACCCTGGCGGCCCGCGCGACGCGCCGGACGGCGGGCACGGTACTGTCCGCCGTCGCGGTCCGGCGTCCTCCTGTGCCGTTCCGTGCCGGCGATCGCCGGCCAGACAAGCGAAGAGAGTTCGATGCCACCCACGACCACTCCGGCCCTGGCCACGCCGGCCAGTGCCCCGTCAGAACCGCACCCCCCGTTCCTGTCCCCGGCGCGCGCCGGCGGCGCCGCGGCCGTCCGCGAGCCGCTGAACCGGCCTGACGTCCGGGTCTGGCCAAGCGCCGAGCCCGAGCTCGAGCCACGCGGCTCCGTCGTCGTGCTGCCCGGGCGCGGCGAGGCCGTGGACCTGTTCGAGGCACTTGCGTTCCGGCTCTCCCTTGACGGCTACCAGGTGACCTACCTCGGCCCCGGCGAGGACAGCACGCTCGCGCTCGCCGAGAGCCGGGTGCCGGGCCGGCCGTTCGTGCTGGTCGGCTCGGACACCGGCGCCCTGCGGGCACTGTCCATCGCCGGCTCGCCTGCCCTGCGCGCCGACGCGCTCGTGCTGCTCAACCTGCCGCTGCTCTACCGCCCGGTCGCCGGCGAGCTGCCCACCGACCCGCCGCCCCGCTCCCTGCCCGACCTGCCGATCCTTCTGGTCCACGGCGCGGACGACGAGGTCAGCCCGCTGCCGGGGGTCCGGATGGTCACCCGCGGCTCCCCGCGCGCCCGCCTGGTCGCCGTCCCCGGCGGCCACCAGGTCCTCGCCGACCCGAGCTGGCGTGCCACCACCGCGCACACCATCGCCTTCCTCGAGGAGATCACCACCGCCTTCGCCATGGCCTGACCGTGGCCGTGCCCCGGCGCGCCGCCCCGCCCGATCCGCGCGGGCGAGGATCTGCGGGCGGCGCCCTGGCCGGCACCTGCGGGTGGGTTCGGCGTGGCGGCGCGCCGGGCGGCGCGAGCCAGGTGATCGGCGGGGCCCCGCACTGGCGCAGAATGAGGCCTCGTGGTCACCGAGGCCTTCATCTACGACGCGGTCCGCACCCCGCGTGGCCGGGGGCGGCAGGCCGGGGCGCTGCACGGCGTGAAGCCGGTCTCGCTGGTCGCCGGTCTCGTCGACGAGATCCGCAAGCGCAACCCGACGCTGGACGCCGACCGGCTCGCCGACCTGGTGCTCGGGGTCGGCGCGCCCGCCGGTGACCAGGGCGGGGACCTCGCCCGCGCCGCCGCGCTGGTAGCCGGGCTGCCGGACACCGTCGGTGGGACGGTGGTCAACCGCCTGGACACCTCCGGCCTCGCGGCGGTGCTCGCCGCAGCCGAGCGGGTGCGCGCCAGCTGGCCGGGCCGGGCCGACCACGGTGAGCTGGTGCTCGCCGGCGGGGTGGAGTCGATGTCGCGGGTGCCGGTCGGCGCGGACGGCGGGCCGTGGCCGTACGACCCGGCGACCAGTCACCGCACCGCGTTCATCCCCCCGGGCGTCGCCGCGGACCTGCTCGCCACGCTGCGCGGCTTCTCCCGGACGGACCTCGACACGTACGCGCTGCTGTCGCGGGAGCGGGCGGCCGCCGCCTGGGCCGGCGGCCACTTCGCCGGCTCGGTCGTGCCGGTGTACGACCACGGCCTGCTGGCGCTCGACCGGGACGAGCGGGTCGGCCCACCCGACGCGCCGGCGCTGACGCTGGAGCGGCTGGCCGCGTTCGCGCCGTCGTTCGCTGCCCTGGGCGAGCAGGCCGGCTTTGACGCGGTCGCGCTGACCCGCTACCACTGGCTGGAGCGGATCGACCACGGGCACACCGCCGCGAACTCCGCCGGCGTCGCCGACGGCGCCGCGCTGGTGCTGGTCGGGGACGAGCGGGCGGGGACAGCGCACGGGCTCACGGCGCGGGCCCGGCTGGCCGGCGCGGCGACCACCGGCGTCGACCCGACGCTGATGCTGACCGGCGCGGCGGCGGCCACCCGCCGGCTGCTGGAACGCGGCCGGCTCGCGGTCGACGACGTCGACCTGTTCGAGGTCAACGAGCCCTTCGCCGCCGTCGCCCTCGCCTACCAGCAGGATCTGGGCGTTCCCGCCGAGCGGTTCAACGTCGACGGCGGCGCGATCGCGATGGGCCACCCGGTGGGCGCGACCGGCGCGATGCTGCTCGGCAGCCTCGTGGACGAGCTCACCCGCCGCGATGCCCGCCGCGGCCTGGTCGCCCTCGGCAGCGCCGCCGGCATGGGGCTGGCGGTCCTCGTCGAACGGGTCTGACCGCTGCCCCCATCCCCGCCCGACGATCGCCGCCGATCAGAGAGCACGACACCAGCCGCCCCTGGCGGCCTTCCGGAGACGAGAGGCCCGATGCCCGAGTCGTCGACCATCGCAGCGCCCGCGCGAGAGACCCGGGACGACGCCGCCGCCGGCGGCCTGATCCGCTGGGAACGGGACGCCGACGGGATCGTGGTGCTGACGTTCGACGACCGCGCCCATCCGGTGAACATCGTCAGCGCGGCCTGGATCGCCTCGTTCGCCGCGGCCGTCGCCCAGCTGGAGCGGGAACGGGACGACATCACGGGCGTGGTGCTGACCTCGGCGAAGAGCACCTTCGTCACCGGGTCGGACCTGCGGGAGCTGGCCGCGTTCGGGCCGGGCGACCGGCGGGCCGCGTTCGAGTGGGCGACGGCGCTGAAGAACCAGCTGCGCCGGTTGGAGACGCTTGGCCGGCCGGTCGTCGCCGCGCTCAACGGGGCGGCGCTGGGCGCCGGGCTGGAGATCGCGCTCGCCTGCCACCACCGGATCGCCGCCGACGTGGCCGGATCGCAGTTCGGGCTGCCGGAGGTGACGCTCGGCCTGATGCCATGCGGCGGAGGCGTGGCCCGCACGGTGCGGCTGCTCGGCGTGCGCGGGGCGCTCTACAACGTGCTGCTGGCCGGCCAGCGGTACGGCCCGGCGCAGGCGGCGGCGGTCGGGCTCGTCGACCGGCTGGTCGGCTCGCCGGGCGAGCTGCTGCCCGCCGCCAAGGCCTGGATCAGGGCGAATCCCGAGCCCGTCGTCCGCTGGGACGCCCGGGAGATCCCCGGCGGCACCCCGACCAGCCCAGCGCTGGCGGCCGTGCTGCCGACCATGCCCGCCGGGCTGGTCCGGCAGCTGCGTGGGGCGCATGCCCCGGCGCCGCACGCGATCATGGCTGCCGCCGTCGAGGGCGCCCAGGTCGACATCGACACCGCCTTCGTCGTCGAGTCGCGCTACTTCGCCGACGTCGTCACCGGGCAGGTGGCGAAGAACATGATCCAGGCCTTCTACGTCGACATGGGCCGGATCAGCTCCGGGATCAGCCGGCCCGCCGGCCCGCCGCCGTTCAAGGCGACCAAGGTGGCGGTGGTGGGCGCGGGCCCGATGGGCGCGGCGCTCGGCTACATGTTCGCCCGGGCCGGCGTCGACGTCGTGCTCAAGGCCGCCGACCCGGACGCCGCCGCCGACGGCCGCCAGCAGGTCGAGAAGCTGGTCTCGGCCGCGGTGCGCCGGGGCAGCGTGCAGCCGGCGGCCAGCGCCGGCCTGCTCGGCCGGGTCACCGCGACCGACCAGGTCGGCGAGCTGGCCGGGGCGGATGTCGTCGTCACCGTGGCCGACGACGACCAGGCCCGCACTCCCGGCCTGCTCGCCGAGATCCAGGACGCCGTCGGCCCGGACGCCCTGCTGTGCTCCGGGACCGCCGGGCTGTCGGCCACCGGGGTCTCGGCCGCGCTCGCGGGCCTGGCTGGCGCCGTCGGCCGGCCGCAGGACGTCGTCGGCCTGCACTTCCTCGCCCCGGCCGACCGGGCCGGCCTCGTCGAGATTGTCGCCGGGGAGCGCACCAGCCCGGCCGCGCTCGCCCGCGCCGTCGACGTCGTCAACCAGGTCCGCCGGACACCGATCGTCGTCAGCGACGGCCCTGGCCTGTTCACCAGCCGGGTACGGGGGGCCTACCTGGCCGAGGCGCTCGCCATGGTCGGTGAGGGCCTGCACCCGGCCTCCGTCGAGCAGGCAGCCGCCCAGGCGGGCTACCCGGTGCCCGCGCTCGCCCTCGTCGACGATCTTGGGCTGGCCGCCGTCCGCCGCGAACTCCAGGCGATCGCCGCGGCTGCCGACGGTGTCTGGCGGGACCACCGCTCGTTCGCCGTTCTGGCGCGGATGCTCGACACGCTCAGCCGCCCCGGCCGGCCCCGCCCACCGGCGGCCGGTTCCACGTCGGACGACGACTCACGTCCCGAGGCGGACGGCGGCTTCTACACCTACGGGCCGGACGGCCGGCGTGGCCCGCTGTGGCCCGGGCTGCGGGAGCAGTTCATGCCGGCGCGTGGCGCCGCGGCCGACGCGGTGGACCTCGCGGAGCTCACCGAGCGGCTCCTGTTCGCTCCGGTGCTCGAGGCGGTCCGCTGCCTGGACGAGGGCGTGCCGCGGTCGGTGCCGGAGGCCAACGTCGGCTCGCTGACCGGGATCGGCTTCCCGGCCTGGACCG
The DNA here is from genome assembly GCA_019689615.1 of Frankia sp. Lineage (GTDB taxonomy): Bacteria > Actinomycetota > Actinomycetes > Frankiales > Frankiaceae > Pseudofrankia. The sequence continues at coordinate 17,149 of JADGHD010000030.1, forward strand.
GCGGGGTCGCGCAGTTCGTCAACGGCTACCCGGGCGGCCTGCCCGGCTTCGTCGCCCGCGCCCGCGAGCTCGCCGACCGCCACGGCGCGCACCTCGCCCCGCCGCCGTCCCTGCTCGCCCGCGCCGAGGACGGCACGGCGCTGGCCTGACCGCGCCGCTGCCCGCGGGTGCGGGAGCATGGGCGCCGAAGAGTCCGGCACAGGGAGGCAGGGCGTGGAGATCGCTGGAACCGTCGCGGTCGTGACGGGCGGGGCGTCGGGGCTG
>JADGHD010000659.1 GCA_019689615.1 Frankia sp.
TAGGACGGATCGCGCCGACCCTCGGCGAGCCAGGGCAGGACCGACGCGACGGTGATCCAGGCGCGGGGGAGGGCTGTCGGGGGCGGCGAGAAATTCGCGGGCGGTCCGCGGCGCGCCGTGGTAGCTTGCTGCGGACCGCTCGGGCGAGGGCCGATCCGGAGGACCGAACTACAGGGCCGGGGGTTACACCGCCGGGCCACAGGCCGGGTTACAGCGCCGGGCTTGAGGATCGGGCCGCAGCGCCGGGCCGGAGGGTCGAGCGGCGCAACGGGCCCGGGTGGTCGGAGCCGTCCGACAAGCGGGCGGGACCGCGGAAGCGGAACGACGGAACTGGCGGAAGAGGCGGGGCATGACCGTCACGGTGGCTGGCGCGCTCGCGCGCCCCGCATCCCACCCACCGTCCACCGTCACCGGCTGACCGCGTCGTCGCACGGCCGCGCGCGCCATCAGGTCGCTGCGCGCCGCCGTGCCTGTCCGGTCGCCGGGACACTCCCCGAGGGATCCTCCCGTGCCACTTCCTGGCGATCGCACGCCCCTGCCCGGCCACGTCCCCGCGCCGGGCGCTCCTGCTACTGACTCCGACCACGCCCACGCCCGCTGCTTCGAGCTGGCCGCCTACGGCTGGGACGCCGGCTGGGACGAGGTCTTCACCCCCTACCGCGCGGCCGGGCTCGTCCCGGGCCGGATCGCCCGGGTCGACCGGGGCGGCTGCGAGGTCATCACGGCCGACGGCGGCTCCTGGCGCGCCGACGTGCCCAGCTCCGCGCTGGCCCTTGCCGCCGCCGCGCCCGGCCATCCCGCCGGGCCGGCGTCCGGCGGTGCCGTGCCCTGCACGGGCGACTGGGTGGCGCTCGAGCCCGGCCCGCGCCCCGGCCCGGGCGGGCACGAGACGCTGACGGTCGCCGCCGTGCTGCCGCGGCGCACCGTGCTGGTGCGCGCGTCGTCCTCCGGCCGCTCCGAGCCGCAGCCGCTCGCCGCCAACGTCGATGTGGTCGCGGTGGTGGTCGCGCTGGTGCCGGCGGTGAACCTGGGCCGCCTGGACCGGCTGGTGACCCTGGCCTGGGACAGCGGCGCCCGCCCGCTCGTGGTCCTCACCAAGGCCGACCAGGTGCCCGACGGCGGCATCGTCGCCTCCGCCGAGGTCGCGGCGGCCGCGCCCGGCGTCGACGTGCTGGTGACGAGCGCCGCCGACGGCAGGGGGCTGGAACCGCTCGCGGGCGTGCTCGCCGGGGGCAGCGCGGTGCTGGTCGGCGCGTCCGGCGCCGGCAAGTCGACCCTGACCAACGCGCTGCTGGGCAGCGAGCGCCAGCGGGTCCGCGACGTGCGGGCGGTGGACGGCAAGGGCCGGCACACCACCGTCCGCCGCGAGCTGCTGCCGCTGCCCGGCGGCGGGGTGCTCATCGACACCCCCGGCCTGCGCGGGGTCGGGCTGTGGGCCGCCGATGACGGGCTCAGCCAGGCGTTCGCCGACATCGAGGAGCTCGCGGCCGGCTGCCGGTTCGGCGACTGCGAGCACCGCACCGAGCCGGGCTGCGCGGTGCTGGCCGCCATCGACGCCGGCACCCTGCCCGCCAGGCGGCTGGACAGCTACCGCCGCCTCGTCCGCGAGAACGCCTACCAGGCGGCCCGCACCGACGCCCGGCTACGCGCCGAGCGGGAGCGCCAGTGGAAGGCCATCGCCAGGCAGCACCGCCGCCTCTACCGGGAACGCGGCCACTGACGTCGCCGTTGCAGACCAGCGCTGGATAGCGCCTGGTCACGCAGCCGGCGCTTGCGCGCCGGCCAGGCGCGCGGGCACCTCGCGGCCATCTGCGGGGTGCCCGCACGCGGCGTCGGCGCACCGGCACGGGCCCGGTCCGGCCCGCACCCTGCGCGAGCGGTCAGCCGGCGAAGGGGAGGACGGGTAGGCCGCGCACGCCCGGGGCCAGGGCGTAGAGGGCGCCGGAGCCGGGGTGGTCGGCGGGGTCGATCTCGTCCTGGGAGGTGGTGATGTAGAGGGTGGCCAGGTCCGGGCCGCCGAAGGTGCAGGCGGTGACCTGGGGGACGGGCAGGGGGTAACGGGCGTCGAGGGTGCCGGTCTCGTCGAACCGGACGACCGCGGCCCCCGACCACAGCGCCGCCCAGACGCCGCCCTCCGCGTCGACGGTGATGCCGTCGGGGTCGCCGGCGCCCTCCGGGATCGTCGCCCAGGGGCGCCGGTCGACGAGGCCGGCCTCGGGGGAGTAGTCGAGGACGTCGATGCGGCGGGTCGGGCTGTCGACGTAGTAGGCGCGCGTGCCGTCGGGGCTGAAGGCCAGGCCGTTGGAGATGGTGACGCCGGGCAGGACTACGGTCGTGGTGCCGTCCGGGTCGAGGCGGTAGAGGGTGCCGTCGCCCGGCGTCTTCGCGTAGGCCATCGAGCCGCAGTAGAGCCGGCCGTCCGGGTCGCAGCCGCCCTCGTTGAGGCGGACCCGGCGGCTGGCGTCCCACAGCTCGGGCAGCGGGCGCAGCCGCGCTGACAGGCCGGTGCCGGCCGGGCCGAACGGGGAGCCGCCCCCGGGCAGCGGGTCGAGCAGCGCGAAGCCGCGTTCCAGGGCGAGCACGGCGCCGCCGCCGGCGCGGGGGCGCACGACGGCCGCGACCGCGCCGACGTGGTGGCGGGCCACCGCCGCCGTGTCGAGGTCGACGGCCAGCACGTCGCCGGCGAGCATGTCGACCAGGTGCAGGCCGCCCCACCCGGGGACCCAGACCGGTCCCTCGCCGTGGAACGCCACGACGTCCGTGACCTGCTCGACCACCGTCATCTGGCGCCTCCTTCGAGCCGGAGCTGTCTGGTGCTGGTGGCCGCTCCCCGCTGCCGGGCCGGCCGGCGGCGCTCGCCACCGGCACGTCCCGGCGGGGCCGAGAGGGGACGCGGGGTCTCGTGGGGTGCCGGGAGGGCGCGCCGCCC
>JADGHD010000660.1 GCA_019689615.1 Frankia sp.
GGTGAGGGCCGCGGGTGGCCGGGCGGGGGGCGGTCATCGGGCCACCGCCGCGCGGCGCTCCAGCGCGCCGGTCAGCGCGCCGAGGGGGAGCGTGACGACCAGGTACGCCGCCGCGGCGGCGAGGTAGATCCAGATCGGCTCGGTGTGCTCGGTGTTGAGCCGGCCGGCCTGCGCGGTGAGCTCCAGCAGGCCGATCACCGCGGCCAGCGAGGTGTTGCGGACCAGGGCCGACAGCAGGCCGCCGAGCGGGGGAATGACCGCGCGGAACGCCTGCGGCAGGACCACCAGCCGCAGCGTCTGACCGAAGCCGAAACCCAGCGAGCGGGCGGCCTCGGCCTGGCCGAGCGGCACGGTGTTGATGCCGGACCGCACCGCCTCGGCGACGAACGCCCCGGTGTAGCCGCCCAGCACGATCACCGCCGACACGTACAGCGAATACGTGACGCCGGTCTTTGGCAGGCCGTAGACGAACAGCAGGAGCAGGACCAGCGGGGGTGTGTTGCGGACCGCCTCGACGTAGAGCAGCCCGGCCGCCCGCAGGGGAGCGGCCGGGCTGACCCGCATCGTCGCGACGACCGTGCCCACTAGCAGCGCGAGCAGGAACGACAGCGCGGTCAGCTGGAGCGTGAGCCACAGACCCGACCAGAACAGGCCGAGGTTGTCGAGGACGACGTGCACGGATGGCTCCGTTGGGGCCGGGCGGCTCAGGCCGCGGAGTAGCGGTCGACCGCGGGCGGCGTCGGGACGGTCTTCTGGACCACGCCGACCGTGGAGGTGAACGCCGTCGCCCAGTCGCCGTTCTCGTAGGCGATCTCGAGGGTGTCGTTCACGAAGTCGCGGAAGGCGTCGTCACCCTTGGGCAGGCCGATGCCGTAGGGCTCCTCGGTGAACGTCTTGCCGACCAGCTTGAAGGTGCCCTCGTTCTGGGCCATCAGGCCGAGCAGGATGACGTTGTCGGTGGTGACCGCGTCGACCCGGCCGTCGGTGAGCTGCTCGGCGCAGGCGCTGTAGGTGTCGACCAGGATCACCTCTGCGTCCGGCGCCTCGGCGCGCACGTTCTTCTCCGACGTCGAGCCCTCGACGGTGCAGACCTTCCTGCCGTTGAGGTCGTCGACGCTGGTGATCGAGGTCTCGTCGGCCATGACCATGATGTCCTGGCCGGCGATGTAGTACGGCCCGGCGAAGTCGACCAGTTCCTTGCGGGTGTCGTTGATCGTGTAGGTGGCGATGACGACGTCCACCCGGCCCTGCTGGATGAACGGCTCGCGGTTCTTCGACACGGTCTCGACGAACTCGATCTTGTCCGTGTCCCCGAAGATGCGCTGCGCGAGGATCCGGGCGATCTCGGTGTCGAAGCCCTCCAGCTCCTCGTTGGTCGGGTTCTGCTGGCCGAACAGCGGCTGGTCGAACTTGGTGCCGACGACGAGCGTCCCGCGGCTGCGGATCTCGTCCAGCGTGGGGCTGGCCGGGAAGCTGTCGGCCATCTCGATCTTGTACGGGCCGCTGGCCGCGGCCGGGGCCCCGGAGGCGCCGGCGCCGGTCGTGGGCGTGGACTCGTCGTCGTCGCCGCAGGCGCCGAGCGCGAGCGCCAGCATGGTCGTCGCCGCGAGCGCGGCGGTGGACAGGAGACGTGTTCTGCGCATCGGTGCTCCTCGTGGTGAAGGAAGTTCATCCGGGTACTGCATGTCGGTAGGTGGGAATATTTAGATTGCTTTTGAGCAAGTGACGGGCGCAGGCGGGACCGGTCGTGCGGAAACGGGTGGTGAGGGTGCCCCGGAAGGTCAGCGGCCGGCGGCGGGAGTCAGTGGGTGAGGACCTTGCCCAGGAAGTCCCTGGCGCGTTCGGTCCGCGGGTTCGAGAAGAACTCCTGGGGCGGGCCGCTCTCGATGATCCGTCCGCCATCCATGAAGACGACCCGGTTCGCCACCGTGCGGGCGAAGCCCATCTCGTGGGTGACGACGACCATCGTCATTCCCGAGGTCGCCAGTTCCCGCATCACGTCGAGAACCTCGTTGATCATTTCGGGGTCGAGGGCCGACGTCGGCTCGTCGAAGAGCATCACCTTCGGCTCCATCGCCAGCGCCCGGGCGATGGCGGCCCGCTGCTGCTGGCCGCCCGACAGCTCCGCCGGCATCTGCCGCGCCTTGTCGGCGATGCCGACCCGCTCCAGCAGCCGCAGGGCCGTGGCCTCGGCCTGCGCGCGCGGCACCCGCCTGACCTTCCTGGGCGCCAGGGTCACGTTGTCGAGGACCGTGCGGTGGCCGAAGAGGTTGAACGACTGGAAGACCATGCCCACCTGCGCCCGCAGCCGGGCCAGCGCCCGGCCCTCGGCCGGCAGCGGGGCGCCGTCGATGGTGATGGTCCCGGAGTCGATGACCTCCAGCCGGTTGATGCAGCGGCACAGCGTCGACTTGCCGGATCCCGACGGGCCGATGACCACGACGACCTCGCCGCGCTCGATGGTGAGGTCGATGTCGTGCAGCACCTGATGGTCGCCGAACGACTTGCACACCTTCTCCAGCGCCACGAGTGGCGTCGCCTTTGTCTCCGGCGCCGGTGGGTCCTTCGTCAGCATGGACATCGAGCGTCTTCTCCTCCCTCGGGCCAGCGCCGGAGAAAACCGACCGGGCCGGCGCCCGGATACCTTCTTCCGCTTTCTCGGCTTCCGCCTTCTCGGCTTGCGGTCTTCTCGGCGGCTGTGATGGTGACCATAGGATCGCCGCCGACGCCGCGTCCGCCAGCCTGATGGAGACTTGAGGAAAGCGTTCATCGGGTTAACGTTGGCCGTCGGGAAGAGGTGGCGCCGGCGCCCCGGCCACCTCGATCAGGGCTGGGCCGTTGCGGGGTCGCGTCGCGCCGGGGGAGAGAAACGCCGACCGCCCGGGGGGGGCCCGCGGCCCGCAGCCGATGTGACCGGGTTAGGCCC
>JADGHD010000661.1 GCA_019689615.1 Frankia sp.
TCCCCGCCGCCTTGGCCACCGCACCCGCACCGGACCCCCCTGCCGCGTCGGCACCCGCACCGGCCGGGTCACCCGGGCCGCCGGCTGGCGGGCCCGCCTGGCTGGGGATGGCCACGGCGACCGCGCCGCCGCCCGCCCGGCCTACCCGGGCCGGGGCGCGTAGCGCGATCACGATGACGCCCACCGTGGCCACGGCCAGCGGCCCGTAGCCGACGGTGCGGACGGTGAGGCTGGCGCCGAGCAGCACGCCGGCGATGGCGAGCAGCAGGTACGGGCTGGCCTTGGCCCAGCGGCCAGTCCTGGCCCGCCGACGGTCGCGGCCCGGCCGCGCGGCGGCGCCAGGCCCCGCTCCCCCGGTCGCGACCCGGGCGACGAGCAGCAGGCCCGTGGTCACCAGGACGCTGAACAGCGTCTCGGCCAGCACGAACTGGCCGAGCGACAGGACGAACGGTGCCAGCAGCGGCGGGACGGCGACCAGCGCAGCGGCCCATGGGCGGCCGAGGACCCGCAGGGCGGCCGCGTAGGCACCGACGCCGACCGCGAACGTCAGCAGGTGCTGGACCGCCACCAGCCGGGTCAGGTGCTCGTGGCCGTCGACGAGGCGCAGGAACATCGGGTAGCCCGACGGCCGCCAGTCGGCCGGCCACAGGCCGTTCCACGCCTGGTCCAGGTAGGCCGCGGAGTCGCCCAGGTACATCAGGGCCGGCGGGTAGGCGGCCAGCACCAGCGCCCGGGCGGCCAGCGCGGCCGCGGCGACCCCCAGGAAGACCGCGTGCCGGCGGGCGAACCGGCCAACCGCCCGCCACCCGCGGGGCGCCCGCCTCGATCCCGCGGCCCGCGCCGCCGCCCCGGTCCGGCCAGCCGCCGCGGTCTCGGCCGGGGCGGGCGCTGCCGACGGCGCCGGTCCTGCCGCCCGTGCTGGCACCGTCACCGCCGCGCCACGGGGTGCGTTGACTGCTCCGGCCACCGGCCACGGCTGCCGGCCGGCCGCGCCGGCGCCGGGCCGCCACCGCCGCCTGGCGTCGCCTCGGACGCGACCGGCAGCGGGGGCGCGGTCGCGGGAGCGGGAGCGGGCGGCGTCGCCATCGCGCCCAGTCTCCCAGGCACGAGCCCGCCGGCCGGTCACGACCCTCCCGTAGCGGCAGCGAAAGTGCGGCTCTGTGACGATCCCCTCAACCTGATCACTGCACCCGGGGAATTTTTGCAGCCGATGCAAACTTGTAGACAGCGCAACATCGGCGACGGCATGCCGCACCGCCTGACGGGCGCGACCAGCCCGCCGGACGGCCGGCAGCCAGCAGCAGAGAGGGTGCGATGAGCAGAACGGGTTCCGAGGCCACCGCCACCGCGGTGCGCGCCGTCCGCAGTCCGATGTGGTTGATCATGGTCGCGCTCGGCGCGGGGACGCTGCTCGCGTCGCTCGACCAGACGATCGTGTCCACGGCGCTGCCGACGATCGTCGGCGACCTCGGCGGGGCCGAGCACCTGTCCTGGGTGGTGACGGCCTACCTGCTGGCCTCGACGGTCTCGACGCCGATCTGGGGCAAGCTCGGTGACCTGTTCGGCCGGAAGGTGCTCTTCCAGGCGGCGATCGTGATCTTCATCGCCGCGTCGGTGCTCGCCGGGCTGAGCCAGTCGATGCTGCAGATCATCGGGTTCCGGGCGCTGCAGGGGCTCGGCGGCGGTGGCCTGATCGTCGGCGCCCAGGCGATCATCGGTGACATCGTCGCGCCCCGCGACCGCGGCCGCTACCAGGGCCTGTTCGCCGGCATCTTCGGGATCTCCTCGGTGCTCGGCCCGCTGCTGGGCGGCCTGTTCGTCGACCACCTGTCCTGGCACTGGATCTTCTACATCAATGTGCCGGTCGGGATCGCCGCGTTCGCCATCGTCGCCGCGGTGCTGCCGAGCCTCGGCAGCCGGGCCCGCCGCCAGATCGACTACCTGGGCACCGTGGTGCTCGCCGCCGCGACGAGCTGCCTCGTGCTGTTCACCAGCCTCGGCGGCACCGTGCTGGCCTGGGGCTCGGCGACCAGCCTCGCGCTGGTCATCGGTGGGGTCGCGCTGGCCGGGGTGTTCGTGCTGGTGGAGCGGCGGGCGGTCGAGCCGGTGCTGCCGCTGAGGATGTTCCGCTCCCGGGTCTACAGCCTGGCCGGCGGGATGGGCTTCATCCTCGGCTTCGCGATGTTCGGCTCGATCGTGTTCCTGCCGCTGTTCCTGCAGGTCGTCAAAGGCGTCGACCCGACGTCGTCCGGCCTGCAGATGGTGCCGATGAGCCTCGGCATGCTGATCTCGTCGACGACCACCGGCCGGCTGGCCGCCCGCACCGGCCGTTACCGGCCCTACCCGATCATCGGGACCGGGCTGATGACGGTGGCGATCGGCCTGCTCGCCCTGCTCACGCCGGGTGTGTCCCTCCTGCGGCTGTTCGTGTCGGTGTTCGTGCTCGGCGTCGGCATCGGCATGGTGATGCCGATCCTCACCGTCGCTGCGCAGAACGCCGTGGACCCGCGGGACCTGGGCGCGGCCACCTCGGGGGTGACGTTCCTGCGCTCGATCGGCGGCGCGTTCGGCGCGGCCACGTTCGGCGCGATCTTCGCGAACGTGCTGACCGGCAAGCTGGAGCACGCGCTGGCCGGCACCCAGCTCCCGGAGGGAGCCACCAGCTCCGAGGTCAGCCCGCGGTTCCTGGACACCCTCCCGCCGGCCATCCACGACACGTTCGTGGACAACTACGCCGCGTCGCTGCGGGTGGTCTTCCTGGTCGCCGTGCCGGTGGCGCTGATCGGCTTCGTGCTCGCCTGGCTGCTGCCGCAGCTCCAGCTGCGCCGCACCTCGGGCATGCAGGCCAGGGCCGCCGCCCAGCAGCCCGAGGCCGCCCAGCAGCCTGAGGCCGATCAGGACTCCGGGCCCACCCCTGCCC
>JADGHD010000662.1 GCA_019689615.1 Frankia sp.
GCGCCGGCCCGGCGCCCCGCCGGTGGCGGCGGCAGCCGGCGTCGCGGCCGTCACCGCCGCCTCCCGGCCGCCCGGGCCAGCGCCCGGCGGGTGGCGGTCGCCGCCGCGGTGACCGCGGCCAGCGCCGCGGCGACGGTGCCCGCCAGGTAGGCCAGCGCGGTCGCCGGGTGCCCGCCGTCGAGCAGGGTGTACCCGTCGACGGCGTAGGCCGAGAAGGTGGTGAACCCGCCGAGGATCCCGGTGACGAGGAACGGGCGCGCCAGCGGGTGCGGCGCGGCCAGCCGGTCGAGCAGCGCCGTCAGCGCCCCGATCGCCGCGGCGCCGGCCGTGTTCACGGCGAACGTCGCCCACGGGAACCCGCCCGGCGGGGTCGGCCACGCCAGCTGCGCGCCGTAGCGCAGGCACGCGCCGACGACCCCGCCCGCGGCGACCACCGCGAGCACCGCCAGCAGCCCGCCCGCGGACGCCGGCCGCGCCCGTCGGCCGCGCCGCGGGCCGGCGGCGGGCGGTGGCGCGGCGGGGGCGGCCTCGGCCACCAGTGACACCTCCTGGCCGTCTGGTCGGGCGCTGCCCACGATAGCCAGCGGACACCCGCTGGCCGGCGATGCGATGATCCATCGGCGAGAGCAGGCCCGGTCAGCCGGGCAGAGGCGGTGTGGACGTGAGGTGGCGATGACGAGCACGGCAGCGGCGGACGGTGTGGGCAGCGTGCGGCCGGCCACCAGCAGCGCCGAGTCCGGCCAGGCGGAGGTGGCGGCCGCCGCGGGCGGCGGGCGGCCGATGGCGGGCCGGACGGTCGTGGTCACCGGGGCGAGCGCCGGGATCGGCGCGGCCGCGGTGCGCCAGCTGGTGGGGCTTGGCGCGCGGGTGGTCCTGCTGGGCCGCTGCCCGCGCAAGGCCGCCGCGGTCGCGGCCGCGACCGGAGCGACCCCGCTGGTCGCGGACTTCGCCCGGCTCGCCGAGGTCCGCAGGGTCGCCGCCGAGCTGCTCGAGCTGTGCCCGCGGATCGACGTGCTGGTGAACAACGCCGGTGGGGTGTTCCCGCGCCGGGTGGTCACCGAGGACGGCAACGAGCTGACGTTCCAGGTCAACCACCTCGCGGGGTTCCTGCTGACCGGGCTGCTGCTGCCGCGGCTGCGCGAGACCGCCGGCTCGCGGGTGGTCGTGACGAGCAGCCTGATCAACCCGCTGGGGCGGATCGACCTCGACGACCTGGACCGCTCCCGCCGCCGCTACCACCAGTTCGCCGCCTACGCCGACAGCAAGCTGGCGAACATCCTGTTCGCCCGGGAGCTGGCGCGCCGGACCGCGCCCGGGCACCCGACCGCGGCCGCCGTCCACCCCGGGCTGGTGATCACGGAGTTCGGGCGGGACAGCTGGTTCGTCCGCACCTTCTACGGCCGGCCGCTGCGGCTGTTCGGCGCGCGCTCCGCGGCGGGCGGCGCCGCGCCGCTGGTCCGGCTCGCGTCCCGGCCCGACCCGGCGGCGGTCAACGGCGCGTACCTGCACCGGTTCCGCCGCCGCGAGCGGGTGCTGGTCGGCCGGCAGGCCCGGGACCCGGAGCTGGCGCGGCGGCTGTGGGAGGTCAGCGCCGAGCTCGTCGGCCTCGACGGCCTCGACATCTGACCCGCGGCGCCGCCCCGGCCCGGGGGGGCTCGGGGCGGCGCCAGGCGTGCGGGGCGGCCGTCGTCCGCGGCGGGATCGCCGGTTCGGTGACGCGCCTGCGGCCGGCCGCCGAGCCGGCGACGTCTCATCCGCGCCGACGTTGCAGCCGCGTCGCCTGTGCTCGTCCCCCGCTTCGGCCCTGTTCTCGTATAGCTACGGCCAGGTGGCGTGTAGCTCTAAGTAACCGTCCGGCAACGGTTGCGGCTTTCTGATCTTGGAACTGTTCTCCGCTCGCCACGATGTGATGATCCAACTGGCTGGCTGAGGGAGCACGGGTGCGGCAGGACTGGGAGCCGGAAGCCAGTTCAGCCCGCACCCGCAATGGCCGTCGTGGTAGCGGCGCCACTTCGAGCCCAGCGCCTCGTACACGAGCTTGTCGCCGTAGCGCTTGGTGTCCCGCGTGAATCCCGACATCGCCGCAGTCTCCCACCGCCCGCGGCCCCCGGGGCGACGGCGCTTCACCCGGCCGGGCTCGGTCACCTGCCTGTGTAGCGGGCGGTGTTGTTCAGGCGGGTGGTGAAGCCGCCCGCGGTGTCGCGGGTGAGGAGCAGGAGCGGTTCGGTGGTGGTCAGGTCGGGGGTGTCGGTGATGCCGCCGATCTCGCGGGTGGCGGTGACGGCGATGAGGTCGCCGCCGGGGGCGATGCCGTCGAGGTAGGCGGTGTTGCGCCGGCCGCGTTCGCCGTTCAGCAGGCACTTGGCGGCCCCCAGGACGCCGAGGGTCATGCAGCCGCCGAGCAGGGTCACGGTGGTGCCCTGGGTAAGGGTGAGGCGGGTGATGACGGTCAGGTCCGCCAGGAGTTCACCCTCGGGCGCCCACAGCGGGGCCAGGCGGATGTCGCCGTGGCCGGGGAAGATGATGGCCGCCTCCGGCGGCGGGGTGAAGGTGTAGGGCAGGTGGGGGCCGAACTCGGCGTAGGCGGTGTTGCGGTCGGGGGCGCCGAGGACGATCAGGCTGTCGGGTTCGGCGTTGTAGTACTCGCCGGGGTGGAAGTCGCGGATGGTGGCGGCCGGGAAGCCCTGGGCGAGGTGGACGCGGACGTAGAGCAGGGCGTCGAGGTCGGCGAAGCCCGCGTAGCGGGCGTACAGCGGGTCGCTGGGCCGTCCTCGCGCCCGGTCCGCGGCGGGGAGCGCGGAGCAGATGATGTCCACGCGTGAGTCGGCGGTGATGCCGAAGAACCGGCCCGTCCCGTCGGTGGGGGCCGTTCCTGCTGCGGTGGTGGCGGGGGCGTCGCTGCCGGGCGGGGGCGGTT
>JADGHD010000663.1 GCA_019689615.1 Frankia sp.
GGCCCGCCCCGCCCCGACCAGCGCGGCCGCCTCCTCCCAGTGCCGCTCCAAATTGGCCACCCAGGCACGCAGGGTCAGCGCGTAGTGCTCGCGCAGGCTCTCGACGTGGCGGACCTCGAAGCCGGCGGCCTGCGCCCAGCTGATCATGCGCCCGACCTCGTGCAGCTCGCCGTCCGGGAACACGTAGGCGCGCAGGAAGTCGCGGCCGCGGGGCAGCGGGACCGGGCCGAGGTGTGGACGGTAGCGGGCGGCGCCGGCCGGGTCGCCGGGGAAGCTGATCCCGTGGTTGAGCAGCCGCCCACCCGGGCGCAGCAGCCGGAACATGGCGGAGAAGTAGGTCGGCATCATCGCCGCGCCGACGTGCTCGACCATGCCCACCGAGCTGATCGCGTCGAACGGGCCGTCGCTGACCGTGCGGTAGTCCGCCAGCCGGATCTCCACCCGATCGGACAGGCCGGCGGCCTCGATGCGGGCGCGGGCCTCGGCCGCCTGCTCGTTGGACAGCGTGATGCCGACGCCGCGCACCCCGTAGCGGCTCGCCGCGTGCAGCAGCAGGCTGCCCCAGCCGCAGCCGACGTCGAGCAGCCGCATCCCCGGGCGCAGGCCCAGCTTGCGGCAGATCAGGTCGTGCTTGGCCTCCTGCGCGGCCTCGAGCCCGACGCCCGGGTCGGCCCACACCCCGCAGGAGTAGGTCATCGACTCGCCCAGGACCAGCCGGTAGAAGGCGTTGCCGACGTCGTAGTGGTGGGAGATCGCGGCGGCGTCGCGGCGCTGGCTGTGCGTCCGGCCGCGCAGCCTCGCCTCCTCGGGCGGCGGCTCGGGCGGGCGCGGGCCGTAGACGCGCAGCAGCTCGGCCGCGGCGCGCAGCATGGCCGGCGTCGGCCGGGCGCGGTCCATCAGCCGCCGCAACTGGAGCGCCTCGTAGACGTCGCCGACGATGTCGATCTCGCCGGCCACGATGGCCCGGCCGAACCCCAGCTCACCCGGGCGGAAGACGACCCGGCGCAGCGCGTTCGGCGTGCGCACGATCACCCTGGTCGCGGTGTCGGGGCCGAGCGCGCTGCCGTCCCACAGCTCGACCCGGACCGGCGGGTCGGTGCCGAGGAACTCGGTGAGCAGCGTGGTGGCGGCGCCGGCGGCGGCCAGGTCCTTCGCGGTCAGCCCCGGGGATGGCCGCCCGGCCCGGTCGGCGGACCGGGGCGGTGGCGGCGCTGCGGCCTGGCTCGCGTCCCGCTGCGCCGGGGGCTCGTCGCGCCGGCCCACCGGCCGCGCGGATTCCTCGGCAGTCCTGCTCGCGTGGTCCCGCACCGTCACGGCTGTGTCCTCCGTCCCCGCGTCCCGGGCGTGCGGACGAATCGGCAGCCACCGTGGCTGCGGCGTGCGGGTCAGTCACCGGGCCGGTGGGCGGCGTCCGTCCGTCCGGAGCGCCCCACACGGACGGTCCCTCCAGCAGCCGGGGGCCGTCAACCATCTCGCGGCGCCGGGGCGTGTGGCCTGGCGCGCAGGGCTGGGCGAGCCCGTGGAGAAACGGCAAGGCCCGCTCGCCGAGACGGGAGCGGGCCGGATCGCGTCGCCGCGGCGCCGGTCGCGGCGGTCGCGGTGAGGGTCAGACCGCGGCAGGTACCCCGAGGCGCAGGCGGTTCGGGTTGGCCAGCGGGCCGACCGAGATCACGTCCTGCTCGGCTGGCTGCTCGGTCGTCGCCGTCTGCTCACCGCCGGCCATGCGCTGGCCGGGCGGCGTCCACGAACCCGCGGGCGTCGTCGCCTCGTGCTGGGTCATCCAGTCCCTCCGTCGGATTGCTGGCACTCCTGACCAAACGGTATCGAGTGGACGTCTACCAGCCGGTAGGGGCGCGGCACGTGGCGAAGAGTGCTGCGTCACAGTCGGTCCGGCAGGATCATCGGAAGCGGCGGCGGGTCGGCGTGAGGAGGATCGATGACGGCTGCCGGGCACATCGCCCGTTGGATGGACGTGGACGGGCCGGTGCACTACGTCGACTTCGGTGGACCGGACGATGGGCCGCTGGTGGTGTGCGTACACGGGCTCGGCGCCTCGTACACCAGTTGGCTGGCGTTCGCGCCGCTGCTCACCCACCGGGCGCGGGTGGTCGCGCTCGACCTGGCCGGGTTCGGCCGCACGCCGGCCGCCGGGCGGCGCACGGACGTGCGGTCCAACCGGCGGCTGTTGGCCGGCTTCCTCGCCCAGGTGGCCGGGGACGGGCCGGTGCTGCTGGTCGGCAACTCGATGGGCGGCATGCTCGGGGTGATGCAGGCGGCAGCCGCGCCGGAGACCGTCGCCGGGATGGTGCTGGTCTCGCCCGCGCTGCCGATCCCGCGCCGGGCCAGGCCGGACGCGGACATCATCACGATCTTCACCGGGATGGTGCTGCCGCGGGTGGGCTCGTTCGCGCTGGCCCGCCGCCGGCGCCGGTACACCCCGCGGGAGCTGGTGGAGCAGTCGCTGGCGCGGACCACAGCCAACCCGCGCCGGGTGCCACCGGAGGTGGTGGCGGCGATGGTCGAGGTGTCGGCCGAGCGGGCGGCGATGCCGGGGGCCGACGCGGCGCTGGTGGCCGCGACCCGGTCGGTGGTCGGGGCGCTGGCCCGCCCGCGCCGGCTGTCGGCGGCGATCGACGAGGTGCGTGCGCCGACGCTGCTCGTGCACGGCCAGCGCGACCGGCTGGTCCCGGTGGCCGTGGCGCACCAGTTGGCCACCCGCCGGCCCGACTGGCGGGTCGAGGTGCTCGCCGGCATCGGGCACGCGCCGCAGCTGGAGGACCCGCTCGGCACGGCGCGGCTGGTCGAGCGGTGGCTGGACGGGCCGGCCGCGGCGGCCGCCGCGGCCCCCCCCGCCGGCCCCGGCCGCCCCGCCCGGGGGGCCGCGCCCGGGGGCGCG
>JADGHD010000664.1 GCA_019689615.1 Frankia sp.
GGTTGCGGCCGACCAGCTGGTCGGGGCGCAGGGGCCCGGCGGCGGGCATGAAGTCCCCGCCGATACAGCCGGCAACCCGACCGTCACGGTGAACCGTCATGATCGGATGAATGCCGCCGTGGAGCAGGGGGGCGAGGATGATGCCGGTGTCAGTGAGCTGCTCGAGCCAGCCGGGTGGGATACCGGCGATGCCGCAGGTGACGATGATCCGGTCGAAGGGGCCGTGGTCGGGAGCGCCGTGGTACCCGTCGGCTTCGAGGACGGTGACCTGCTCGTGGAGGCCGAGGCGACGCAGGGAGGCGGTGGCCTCGGCCGCGGTGGCCGGGTGTGCTTCGACGGTGACGACGCTGGCCTGGGTGAGGTGGGCGAGCAGGGCGGCGTTGTAGCCGGTGCCCGCGCCAATCTCCAGGACCCGCCGTCCGGGCTGAAGATCCAGTGCTTCGAGCATCTTCGCCATGATCGTTGGTGCGGAGGACGAGGACGGGATGCCCGCGGTACGGGTGACCAGGGCTTGCGGGCTGTAGATGACGTCGAGAACGGCCGGGGCCGGCGTGGTGTCGTGGGTGAGGGTGATCGTCTGTCCGGCGTGCTGGAAGTGGGTCAGGCACAGGTCCCGGCGGATGGTGGCGAACGCGGCGTGGACCGGGTCGGTGCGGATAGCGCCGCCCGCCCGAAGCGCGTCGGCGTAGTCGGCGAGGCGAGTGGCCAGCGGCGAGGTGGTCGGGGTGGTGGGCACGCGCGCGGTTCCCTCCGGGAGTCAGATGGTGAGGATGGGCTGGTAGAGCAGGTGGGGATCGACCGGTTCGGCCACCGGTGCTCCGGCGGCTTCGACCCAGGCGTGCAGGGCGGCCGGCGGGTCGACGCTGGTACCCAGGACCCAGGTCGCGTGCAAACCGCCGCTGCGGCACCACAGCACGATCGCCAGGGAGCGTGGCAGGCAGCCGTGGCCGCTGGCGCAGTGCAGGCTGACCGCGGTGATGGCACGGTGCGCCCGGCGCACCTCGTCCACGCCGGCGGGGCGCGTGTGATGGCGCAGGAGCCGCAGGAGGCTGTGCCGCAGCGCGGGGCGGCGGCGCGTAGCGGTCAGCAGGCCGCGGGCGGCGAGCACAGCGGCGCGGGCCCGCCACCGGTCGGCCACGCCGAGTCGGACTGGTGGGGGCAGGGCGATAGGGATGCTCATCGGGTCCGGACCAGGCGTGCCCGTTGCAGCTGGGTCAGCAGCCGGTGCAGGTCCCGTTCGGCCGTGGCGGGGTCGATCATGTAGCGCTCTTGCAGAGCGGTGAGGGCCGCCGCGGACCGACCCGAAGACCTCCTCCGCCCGCCGCGAACGCCCGGGTCCGGGCCCGGGTCAGGCCACCCAGGCTGGCTTGGTGGCCGGGCGGGGCACGACGGGGTCGCCGGAGAGCCCGGTCTCTGGGTCACGCGCGAGGATCGACGAGAGGATCTCGCCCGCGCGCACGGCGACGTTGGACAGCAGGGTCGACGAGATGCCGTGGGAGTACTCGGTCGCGCCGGGGATGTAGATGCCGGCGGTGGTCGACGCCGTGGTCACCACGCTGTAGTCGCGGTTGACCCGCGGCCGTCCCTCGGTGTCCAGCGCGCAGACGTCGCCCAGGCCGTCGAGCAGCACGCGGGGGTCGCGCGGCCGGTAGCCGGTGGCGAGCACCAGAATGTCGGCGTCCAGGACCTGCCGCTCGCCGGTGGTGTGGCTCTCGACGGTGAGCCGGACGCCGTCGGCGAGCCGCTCGTGGGTGACCACCCGCGAGGTGCGCAGGATCCGCAGCCGCTGCGGGCCGCGGACGCGCTCCTGGTAGACCCGGCGGTAGAGGCTGTCGATGAGGTCACCGTCGACGGCGGAGTAGTTCGTGCCGCGGTGGTAGTCGATGAGCATCCGGCGCACGTCCGGCGACGCGGCGAAGAAGTCGTCGACGGCAGCCGGGTCGAAGATCTGGTTGACGAACGGGCTGCTGTCGGCCGGGGTGAAGCCGTAGCGGGAGAAGACCGTGCAGACCTCGGCCGTCGGGTAGTTGGTGTGCAGGTACTCGGTCACCTCGGCGGCGCTCTGGCCGGCGCCGAGGACGACGAAGCGGCCGTGCGAGAGGGCCGGCATCCGCTCGATGTGGAAGAGCAGCTCGTTGTTGTGCCAGATCCGCTCGTCGAGCGTGTAGTCGTCCGGGACGTACGGGGCGAGCCCGGCGGCGAGGACGACGTTGCGCGCCCGGCGGACCACCAGCGCGCCGCTTTCGTCGGAGCCGGACGGCCGGCTGACGACGTCGATGTAGGCGACCTCGCCGCCGCGCAGGACCGGGCGCAGCCCGATCACCTCGGTGCCGTATTCCACCAGGTTGGCCAGCCGCCCGGCCGCCCACTCCAGGTAGTCGTGGAACTCGTGGCGCAGCGGGTACATCGTCTTGTGGTTGACGAAGTCAATCAGCCGGTCCTGGCAATGCAGGTAGGAGAGGAAGCTGTAGTCGCTGGCCGGGTTGCGCAGGGTGACCAGGTCCTTCAGGTACGAGACCTGCATCGTCGCGCCGTCGAGCAGCATGCCGCGGTGCCAGCTGAAGCTGGGCTGCTTCTCCAGGAAGATGCACCGCAGCGCGGCCGCTGCCGGGACGGTGGCGTTGTGCTCTTCGATCGCGATCGCGAGGGCGATGTTCGAGGGCCCGAACCCGATTCCGACGAGGTCGTGGACACCAAGCTCCGCGGGCGGTGGACGTCGAACCACAACGGGCCCCTTCGGTCAGTCGCGCGCTCGGCTCGCCCCGAGCCACGGGGCGGGCATCGGGCGGCACCGGCGTCGCCGTCTAGTTAGGTTAACTTTACCATAGTCATGATCCGGGCGGAACGTGTCAACTTTCCCCAGGACCCCCCTGGCCGCGTGTGGCCGACC
>JADGHD010000665.1 GCA_019689615.1 Frankia sp.
CGCGCTGGGGGCCCGGGCCCCCGCCGGCGCGCCCCGGGGCCCCCCGCGGGGGGCGCCGGGCGCGCCGGGCGGCCAGCGCGGTGGCGGCTACGGCTACCGGCCGGCACCGCCGGCGCACGCCCCGGCCGACGGCGCCGGCCGGTACCCGCAGCACGCCGGCCAGCCGCAGCAACCGGGTCCTGACCCGCAGGGCTACCCGGGCCAGGCCGGCCCGTCGGGCTACCCGCCCGCCAGCCAGCCCCAGCCCGGCCAACCGGGTGGCTTCGGCCAGCCGGCCCAGCCCGGCCAGCCAGGTGGGTTCGGCCAGCCGGCTCCGTCGGCCCCGCCCGGTTACGGGCAGCCGGCCGCCGCGCCAGGGCAGCACGGTGGCTACCCCGCCCCGGGTGGCGGCTACGCCCAGCAGGGCCACGGCCAGCCGGCCCAGGGCGGGCACCCGCCGAACGGGTACGGCGGTGGCTACGGCCCCGGCCCGGGCTACGCCCAGCAGGCCGGCCAGCCGCACGGCGGCGGCCAGCCGGCGCCAGCCAGCCCGCCGGTGTTCGACGACATCGCGGGGCTCGCCGCGGCCGGGCCGACCTACGGGCAGCCACCCGAGCCCGAGCGGCGCTGGCCGCAGGACGGTCCCGACATCCGCTGACGGCTGGCGAAGCCAGCGGTGGCGTGCGGCGGCCGCGACCGTGGTCCCCTGCTCCCGGACCATGACCGGTCGCTCACGCCAGCACCGGGCGCCCCGTCAGCCTGGGTCGCGCTCACCCGCCCGCCGGTAGGGTCGGGCGGGTGAGCTCCTCGAACGTTTCCTTCACCTCCCCGCTCGACCCGGTCATCGACGAGCTGTGGGAGCGGCGGGCCGAGATCGTGCCGGACGACACGCAGGCCCGCAAGGCAGTGGTCGCCGCGGTGGACGCGATCGACGCGGGCGAGGCCCGGGTGGCCCACGTCGCCGCTGACGGCTCGGTGGTCGTCGACGAGCGCGCCAAGCGGGCGATCCTGCTGTCCTTCAAGGTCCTGCCGATGGTCGAGTCGGCGGCCGGCGATTTCCGTTACCACGACCGGGTGCCGCTGAAGACCCGGTTCGGCGGCGTGCGGGTGGTCCCGGGCGCCATCGTCCGCTGGGGCGCCCACATCGCCCCGGGCGCCGTGCTCATGCCCAGCTACACCAACATCGGCGGCTACGTCGGCGCTGGCACCCTGGTCGACACCTGGGCGACCGTCGGCTCGTGCGCCCAGGTCGGCCAGAACGTGCACCTGTCCGGCGGGGTCGGCCTCGGCGGCGTGCTGGAGCCGCCGAACGCCGTGCCGGTCGTGGTCGAGGACGACGCCTTCATCGGCAGCCGGTGCATGGTGGTCGAGGGCGCGCGGGTGCGCCGCGGGGCCAAGCTCGGCGCCGGCGCGATCCTGACCGCCTCCACCCGGGTCTTCGACGCGAACACGGGCGAGGAGTACCCGCGCGGCGAGATCCCGGAGCGGGCCGTCGCCGTCGGCTCCAGCAAGGTGCGCAGCTTCCCAGGCGGGGAGTTCGCGATGCCGTGCATCCTCGTGCTGCGCACCCTGGCCGAGGGCGAGATCCACGACAAGCTCGCGCTCAACGACGTCCTGCGCGAGCACGGCGTCGGCACCTGACGCCCGCGATCTCTGGGCGGTGCCGGCCCGGGCCCTGCGCCCGGGCCGGGCCATAGGGTCATGGGCATGGAGCTGGACCTCGCTGCCCCGGCCGGGGAACTGACCAGGACGCTGGTGGACGTCGAGTCGGTGAGCGGCGGGGAGGCCGCCCTCGCCGACGCGGTGCAGGCGGCGCTGGTGGCGACCGGCGGGCTCGCCGTCGACCGGGATGGCGACGCGGTGGTGGCCAGGACCCGGCTCGGCCTGCCCACCCGGGTCCTGCTCGCCGGCCACCTGGACACCGTGCCGGTCGCCGACAACCTGCCGGCCCGCCGCGACGGCGGCCGGCTCTACGGCTGCGGCACCTCCGACATGAAGGCGGGGGTGGCGGTGATGCTGCGCCTCGCCGGCCTGCTGGCCGCGGCCGGCCGGGCCGGTGGCGGCGCGCTGTCCGGCCAGGCGGCCACCCCGCGCCACGACGTCACCTGGGTCTTCTACGACAACGAGGAGGTCGAGTCGGCGCGCAACGGGCTGCGCCGGCTGGCCGCGGCGCACCGGGACTGGCTCGGCGCCGACCTCGCGATCCTCATGGAGCCGACCTCCGGCGAGGTGGAGGCCGGCTGCCAGGGCACGCTGCGGGTGGTGGCGACGGTGCCCGGACGCCGTGCCCACTCGGCCCGCTCCTGGCTCGGCGACAACGCGATCCACCGGACCGGGGAGCTGCTGCGCCGGCTCGCCGACTACCAGCCGCGCTCGGTCGACCTGGACGGCTGCGTCTACCGGGAGGGCCTGTCCGCGGTGCGGATCAGCGGCGGGGTCGCCGGCAACGTCATCCCGGACCGCTGCGAGGTCACCATCAACTTCCGGTTCGCCCCGGACCGGGACGAGGCCGCCGCGCTGGCGCATGTCCGGGAGGTGCTTGCCGGCTACGACCTGGAGCTGGTCGACAGCGCCGGTGGCGCCCCGCCGGGGCTGTCCGCGCCGGCCGCCGCCGCGTTCGTCGCGGCCACCGGCCGCACGCCGCGGGCCAAGTACGGCTGGACGGACGTCGCCCGGTTCGCCGCGCTGGGCATCCCGGCGCTCAACTACGGCCCGGGTGACCCGAACCTCGCGCACACCCGGGACGAGTACGTCGAGCTCGCGCTCATCGACGAGGCCGAGCGGGTGCTGCGCGACTACCTCACCGGTCCCGTACGGTGACCTCTATGCAGGCAGGTCAGACCACCCCAGACGAGGCGCCGGCCGGGGCGGGGGCGGCCGAGGAAAGCGGGGC
>JADGHD010000666.1 GCA_019689615.1 Frankia sp.
CGACGAAGGTGGCGGGGCCGCGGTGCCTGCCCCTGGCTGGTCGGGTCGCCGGGGCATCGGGACGCCGGCCCCGTTCCAGCCGACGCCCGCGCCACGCCCGCGGCCGACGGCCCGCGCGTGCTCGTCGGCCTGGCTCGCGGCGGCACCCGTGCCCGCCTCGGCGGCGCGCCCGCCGATGCCGTCCAGGCTCGGGGCGCCGGCGCTGCCCTGGCCAGCCATGTCCACGTCCCGGCCATGGCCGCCGACGACCGAGCCCGCGCCGCGTGGCCCGTTGCCCTGCCAGTCGGGCAGCGGCGGCAGGGCCGTCAGCGTGCCGATGAAGCGCGTCGGCCGGGCGTGGCGTGCCGTCGGCATGGCCCGCAGGATCGCCGCCCGCGCCACGCCGTCGGGGCGGCGCAGCCGGACCCGGGCCCATACGGCGTCGTCGTCGCCGTCCCGGGCGCGTTCCCACTGGCGGGTCACCGTGGGCAGGTCGCCGGGGTGCAGGGTGTCCTGCCAGCCCTGGCCGACGGCGTCGGCCGGCTCGATGCCGGTCAGCTCGCTCCAGGACGCGTTGACGAACAGCAACCGGCCGCCCGCGTCCGCGACGAACACGGGCACCGGGCAGGCCGCCGCGATCCGCTGGAACATCGCCCAGCCGGCGCGTTCGGCGGCCTCGTCGTGCTGCCCGTCCTCGCGGCCCGCGCCCACGGGGCCGTGGGCGAGCGCGTCGGTCAGGTCGGCTGTCATCCCGTCGACGGTGTCGCGGGCCAGCTCACCGACCGAGTCGTGGTCGCGCCGGTCCTCGCGGGTGCTGGGATGGTCCGGGCTGGCGCCGTCGGCGGGTCTGCCCTCGATGCCGGTCATGGCCGCACCACCGCCATCCGCGAGCCGTGCGCCGCCGTGGCGGCGTCGCGGCGTGCCGGGGCGATGCCCGGCCGCCGGGCGGTGGAGCTGGCAGGCGGGTGCGACTGACGCAACAAGGCGGGACTCCCGGGACGGCACGGCGTGGCGACCGGGACGGGGCGGGGGACGAAGGGGAAGTCCGTCGCCGAACCGGTTCGTTACTGACCGAACGTGGAAGGTTGCGAAGCGTCATCAGGGTAGCGTGCGGCGGCCGGTGCGCTGAGCAGGACCCTTCCCGTGCCGTGCGTTTGCCGGCGCGTCCCGCTGGCCTCGCACGCGCCGTCCGGTTGGCCCGTTGCGCGGGCCTGTCCGGAGCCGATGGGGCAGCGGGTCGCGTCGGGACTGTGTCCGTTATCGCCCGGACGCGCCCGGGATGTCCGTACTGCCGCTAGTGAAATTCTTGTTCTCCGGGTGATGTTCGCGACGCATCGTCACCATGGGGATGGTTTCTGTCGGTGACCTTTCGCGGTCCGCCAGCGACAGGGGTGACCCGGCCGACAAGCTTCGGTGATGTTGTGCGAACGTTGGCTGGTGCGTCCCTTTGGTCAAGGGATGCGGCGGTGTGGCGCAATTGCGTGCCTGCCGTGGCGATCGTCCGGGGACGTTGGATCCGCGCCTGGAGGAGAGGACCTGTCGTGGCGGTGATGCGTGGCGGCGGCTGGATGGACGCCGCCTCCCACGTGGAGGCGGAGGTGCGGGAGCTCGTGCGCCGCCGCTCGCTCGACCCGGTGCGCGAGCCGGCCGTGGTCCGCCGCCTCGTCGACGACGTCCTCGCGGACTACGAGGACCGCGCGCTCACCAGCGACCTGCCACCGGTGGTCGACCGGGACCAGACCGCCCGGCTCGTCTACGACGCCGTCGCCGGGTTCGGCCCGCTGCAGCGCCACCTTGACGACCCCTCCGTCGAGGAGATCTGGATCAACGAGCCAGGCCGGGTGTTCGTCGCCCGCAACGGCCGCAGCGAGCTCACCACCACGATCCTCACCGCCGACCAGGTCCAGGACCTGGTGGAGCGGATGCTCAAGACGTCCGGTCGGCGGGTCGACCTGTCCACGCCGTTCGTCGACGCGATGCTGCCGGACGGATCCCGGCTGCACGTCGTGATTCCGGACGTGACCAGGCAGCACTGGTGTGTCAACATCCGCAAGTTCGTGCTGTCCGCGTCCAGCCTTGACGAGCTGGTCGCGCTGGGCACGCTCCCGCAGTCCGCGGCCACCTTCCTGGAGGCGTCCGTCGTCGCCGGGCTGAACATCATCGTCGCCGGCGGCACCCAGGCCGGGAAGACGACCATGCTCAACTGCCTCGGCTCGGCGATCCCCGCCCGCGAGCGGGTGATCAGCTGCGAGGAGGTGTTCGAGCTGAAGCTGCGGGCGCCCGACTGGGTCGCCATGCAGACCCGGCAGGCCAACCTCGAGGGCACCGGCGAGATCCGGCTGCGCCGCCTGATCAAGGAAGCGCTGCGGATGCGCCCGGACCGGCTGCTGGTCGGGGAGGTCCGCCAGGAGGAGGCGCTCGACCTGCTGATCGCGCTGAACTCCGGCCTGCCCGGGATGTGCAGCCTGCACGCGAACTCCGCCCGCGAGGCGGTCACCAAGCTGTGCACGCTGCCGCTGCTGGCCGGCGAGAACGTCAGCCACAACTTCGTCGTCCCGACCGTCGCCGCCAGCGTCGATCTGGTCGTCCACCTGACCAAGGACGGGTACGGCCGCCGCCGGGTCACCGAGATCGTCGGCCTGCCCGGCCGCGCCGAGGGCGACGTCATCGAGATCTCGCAGATCTTCCGCTCCGTCGGCGACACCCTCATCCGGGCCGAGGGCTATCCGCCGCACCCGGAGCGCTTCGCCCGTGCCGGCTACGACCTGGCCGCTCTGCTCGCCCCGCCGGAGCGGGCCGGTGCCTGGCCGGAGATCGCGGTCGACCGGTGACCGGCGCGGCAGGGGCGAGCGGGCCGGGGACCGCGCACCGGGCGCAGGGGCAGGCGGGCCG
>JADGHD010000667.1 GCA_019689615.1 Frankia sp.
CCCCGGCGGCCCCGCCCGCCGCCAGCGGACGGCCTCGCCCACCCTGGGCAGCACGCCCGCCGCCCGCAGTACACCGGGTACCAGGGTCTCGTCCGGCCCGTCCAGCGGCGCCACCGGGTCGGCCCGCCGGCCGGGGGGCGAGAAGGGTTGGCCGATACTATGAACCGCCCACGGAACCTCGCCATCGCCGTCAAGGGCGACGGCGCAGGCATAACGCCGCTCGCGGGGCGCGGCGCGGCCGGCTGGTGATGGGATCGGGTCGGGCGCCCGTCGCGGTGCGGTGACGGCCTGGCGTCCGCCGGGTGGCCAGCCGATGGCCGCCGGCCGGAGCGACCAGGCAGGCACGGTACCGTCACCAGTCCGGGACCATGGGACGATAGCCGCGGGTCGAGGAAGGGCCAAGGAGTGCAGCTGACGGCCGGTATGGACGGCGCGGGCGGGCCACCGGCGCCGCCGCCGGCCGCGCCCCGCCGCTCGCACGGGCGGCACGCGGCGGACAGCAGCGTGCTCGCCCGGCGGACGCGCGCGCAGACCCGGGTGCGCTGGGAGCTGCTGCGCAACCTGATCCGCAAGGACATCAAGGTCAAGTACAAGGGGTCAACCCTCGGCTTCGCCTGGTCGCTGGCCAACCCCCTGCTGCTGCTCGTCGTCTACACCTTCGTGTTCCAGGTGGTGTTCCGCTCGGGCGTGCCCCGGTTCGGGATCTACTTCCTGTCCGGGCTGCTGGTCTGGAACGCCTTCTCCGGCAGCGTCTCGGCGGCGTGCGGCAGCGTCGTGGGCAACGCGAACCTGGTGAAGAAGGTGCGCTTCCCTCTCCCGGTGCTGCCGCTGTCCGCGGTCGGCTTCGCGGCCGTGCACTTCGTGCTGCAGCTGCTGGTGCTGTTCGCGCTGATCCTGGCGCTCGGCTACCCGCTGGTCGGGCCGCAGCTGCTGCTGCTGATCCCGGCCGGCGCGGTGGCGCTGCTGTTCACGGTCGCGATGGCGATGCTGGTGTCCGCCGTCAGCGTGCGGTTCAAGGACACCCCGCACCTCGTCGAGGTCGCGCTGATGGGGTGGATCTGGCTCAACCCGCTGGTCTACGCGTTCGGGATGATCCGCGACCAGCTGGGCGAGTACACCTGGGTCTACCTGCTCAACCCGATGGCGGCCGTCGTCTGCACGTTCCAGCGGGCCATCTACGTCGACTACTCCACTGTGCGCGCGGACGGGACGACACTGCAGATCCTCGCCGACCCCGGCTACGCCTTCTACCTTCGCCACCTGGGCATCGCGGCGCTGATGTCGCTGGCGCTGCTGGGCTTCGGCATCTGGGTCTTCCGCAAGCTGCAGGCCGACTTCGCCGAGGACCTCTAGTGCCCCCACAGCCCTCCCCCCTGCGCTCGCCGCTGCACGGCGGTGGGCCCGGCGTGCCACCAGCCCCGGACGGCGCGCCGAACGCCGCCGCCGTCCCGGCCAGCCCGCCGAACGCCGCCGCCCTCCCGGCCAGCCCGGCCAACCCACTGCCCGACCGGGTCGGCCCGCCGCCGGCGTGGGCCACGGGGCCGGGAACGGGCGCCCCGGCCCCGGTGCCGCCGCCAGCCACGCCGGCCCGCCCGACCGGGCCGATCGTGATCCGGGCGAGTGGGGTCAGCAAGAAGTTCGTCTCCTACCGCCGCCGGGCGACCAGCCTCAAGGAGCTGGTCGTGCGCCGCGGCGGGGTCAGCGGCGAGGACTTCTGGGCGCTGCGCGACATCAACGTCGAGATCCCCCGCGGCCAGACCGTCGGCCTCGCCGGCGCGAACGGCTCCGGCAAGTCGACGCTGCTGAAGGTGCTGGCCGGGATCCTGCGGCCGACCACCGGCCAGGTCCGGGTCAGCGGGCGGATCGCATCCCTGCTGGAGCTGGGCGCCGGCTTCAACGGCGAGCTGTCCGGGCGGGACAACGTCTACCTGAACGCCTCCCTGCTTGGCCTGTCCAAGCGGGAGATCGACCGGCTGTTCGACTCGATCGTCGACTTCTCCGAGCTCCGCCACAAGATCGACGACGAGGTGAAGCACTACTCGTCCGGCCAGTACGTCCGGCTCGGCTTCGCCGTCGCCGTGCACGTCGACCCGGACGTGCTGCTCGTCGACGAGGTGCTGGCCGTCGGCGACGAGGCGTTCCAGCGCAAGTGCCTGGCCAAGATCGACGAGTTCCGGGCCGAGGGCCGCACGATCCTGTTCGTCACCCACTCGCTCGACCTGATCGAGAACATGTGCGACCGGGTGATCGTGCTCGAGTCCGGCAGGATGATCCACGACGGCTCGCCGACCGTCGGGACCAAGCTGCTGCGCCAGCGGCTCGGGAGCCTGCCCGCCGAGGGCCCGGTCTCCTGGGAGCTGTCGGCCGTCCGGCCGGAGACGATCACCTTCTCGCCCCACCCCGGCGCGCCAGCGCAGATCTCCTACGAGCCGGGCAAGCCGTGGACGTGCACCGTGGGCTTCGACGTCACCGAGGGCGCGCCGGAGCGGGTGAACGTGCGCTGCGTGGTCGTCGGCCAGCAGGAGGTGCCGATCTGGGTGATGCAGACCCCGGAGGGCGGCATCCCGGTCCAGCCGGGCTTCACCCTCCTGGACTTCACCGTCGCGTCGCTGCCGTGGATGCGTGGCGCGTTCGCGGTCCGGGTGGAGGTCGCCGACGCGGCCACCGGCACCCCGATCACGACGCGCCGGTTCGAGGACCTGTTCGGGATCAACGGCCCCCATGCCGAGGGCCTGGTCCATCTCAACTACGAGGCGAGACCGCGGGCATGACCTACACCGGCCTCCACCAGGGCCCCAGCACCACCAGCCCGGCCACCCCCACCCCGGCCGCGGCCCCGCCACCGGCGGGCGAGCCGGGCGCCGGCTGG
>JADGHD010000668.1 GCA_019689615.1 Frankia sp.
GAGCGAGCGGGGCGCCGGGCGGCAGCCGGTGGGTGGTGTCGGCCTGCTCGCCTGCCTCGGCCGGTGGGCCGCTGGCGCGTTCGCGCAGGGCCGGGGAGACCGAGAGCGGGACGCCGGCGGCGGCCAGCCAGTCCGGCCCGTAGCTGAGCCGGGCGGCCTCGGCGAGGTCGTCGGCGAACTCGATGGCCAGCTGGTGCCGGTCGCCCGGCTGCTTGGCCAGCGCCCGGGCCAGTACCCGGGCCAGCGGCGCTGGGACGCCCGGCGGGGGTGGCGGGATCACCTCGCAGTGGTGGCGGAACAGGTCGGGCGCGGTGCGTCCCTCGCCGAACAGCGGGGCTCCGGCGAGCAGCTCGTACAGCGTCGCGGCGAGGGCGTAGATGTCGGTCGGCGGGCCGAGCCGGCCGCCGAGGATCTGCTCTGGCGCGAGGTAGCCGGCGGAGCCGACGATCCGGCCGGCGGTGAGCCCGAGCTGCTCGGCCAGGGTGACGACGCCGAGGTCGGTGAGCTTCGGCCGGCCGTCGACGGTGAAGAGGATGTTCGCCGGCGTGATGCCGCGGTGCAGGATGCCGGCGGCGTGCGCGTAGATCAGCCCGTCCGCGACCGCCAGCGCGACCGCGCAGGCGACCGGCTGGCTCAGGCTCTGCCGGTCCAGGCTGCCGCCGGGGACGAGCTGGGAGACGACGAGCCACGGGCGTTGGGCCGGGAGGATCTCGTACACCCGGCTCAGGTGCGGATGGATGAGGTTGGTCAGCGGCTGGTCCGCGCCGCCGATGGCGGGCGAGGCGTCGGCGGCCGTGCCCGTGTCGGCGGCGTGCGGGCTGATTCCCGGGTCGAGGACCTTGATCGCGACGTCGATCGAGGGCTCGCGCCGGCGCGCGGCGAGGACGAGGCCGAAGGCTCCAGAGCCGAGCTCCCGGCCGAGGATGTAGCCGGGCAGGGCGGCGGCGATCCGGTCACGGTCAATGATCGGCACAGACGGGGGCCTCCTGGTCCGCTAGCCAGCGCTTCGTCCCCGGCCAACGAGGCGCTATGTCCGGTTCCGCCCCGTGCGGCGACATGCTAGCGAAGGGCGACGAAAGGTCCGGATGAAGGTCGGGTCGTGGACTGCGACCGCGCGGACTCGGACTTTCGGGCACACCGGCTGGGACGGCGGGCTTTTCGCCGGACAGCCGCGGGACCTGCCGCTCACCGCAGTGAGTTGGCTGGCGCCGGTCCCGGGGGTGGGCACGGGCGGCGACCGGGCTCGTGCGATGGTCGGGTCGTGCGAACGTCAGACATGGCGCCGGTGCCGACCCGCCCGTTGCGGGACGGGCGCGAGCTTCCGGTGATCGGGCTCGGCACCTACCGGATGGCGGACCCGGCGGCGGAGGTGCGCGCGGCGCTCGCGGCCGGCTACCGGCTCATCGACACCGCCTCGTCCTACGGGAACGAGGCCGGTGTCGGGGAGGGCATCGCGACCAGCGACGTCCCGCGCGAGCAGATCGTGGTGACGACCAAGCTGCGCGGCGCCGACCAGGGATACGAATCGGCGCTGCGGGCCTTCGAGGAGTCACGCCGCCGGCTCGGGCTCGAATACGTCGACATCTACCTGATCCACTGGCCGCTGCCGTGGCTCGACCGGTACGTCGACTCGTGGCGGGCGATGATCCGGCTCCGCGACGACGGCCTGCTGCGCTCACCGGGCGTCTCGAACTTCACCCCGGCGCAGATCGAGCGGCTGGCCGTGGAGACCGGGGTGCTGCCGGTGGTCAACCAGGTCGAGCTGCACCCCTTCTTCACCCAGGACGAGCTGGTCGCCTGTCACGTCGGCCAGGGCATCGTGACCCAGGCCTGGCAGCCACTCGCCCGCAAGACCGCCCTGCTCGCCGACCCGGTGATCGGCGAGATCGCCGCCCGGCACGAGGTGACGCCGGCCCAGGTCGTGCTGCGCTGGCACCTGCAGCGCGGCGTCGTGCCGATCCCGAAGTCGTCGTCACGGCAGCGGCAGCGGACGAACCTCGACGTCTTCGGCTTCGCCCTGACCGAGGACGAGATGGCCGCGATCGTCGACCGGCCGCAGGCGCGCAGCGGCGGCGACCCCGAACGGCACGACGAGCGGTGACGGCTCGCCGGTGACGGCCTACCGCGGGCGGCGCAGGGCCCAGTAGGCGAGCTCGGAGAGGTGGTCGACGATCGCCTCCGGCGGGGTGAAGTCCGCGATCAGGTGCATCAGGACGGCGCCGCGCAGCGTGTTCAGCGTCAGGTTGAGGTCGATCCCGTCATGCGCCTCGCCGCGCGCCACCGCGTTCTCGACCAGCGTCGCGAACGACCGCCGCAGCGGCCCGAGCAGGCCGTCCTCGAGGCCGCGGAGCTCGGTGCTCGGCACCGCGTCCGCCATCAGGCCCATGATCCCGGCGCGGACGTCGGGCAGGCAGGCGTAGTCGACCATGGCCTTGATGAGGCGGCGCAGGTCGGCGGCGAGCGGGCCGGCGTAGTCGGTCGGCCAGGCTGCCGCGACCGGCGCCGTGAACAGCGCCTCGGCGACCAGCTCCGCCTTGCCCGGCCACCAGCGGTGCACCAGCTGGCGGGTGACCCCGGCCCGCTCGGCGACGTCGGAGAACGTCAGCGCCGGGTAGCCCCTGTTGGCCAGCAGCTCGCGGGTGGCGGCGAGCACGGCGGCGTGCCGGCGCGCGTCCCGTGGCCGGCCGGGCCCACCCGAGCCGTCGCCGCCGGCGCGCCGTCCGGGCGCGGGGCCGTCGCCCGTGGTCACGCCGCATCCCCCGGGGTCACGCCGGCCACACTAGCCAACCAGCCGGCCCGCCCGGCCGGCCCCGCGGCCGGGCGGGCCCCGGGGCGGCGCGGCGGGGCGCCCCCCCCCCCAGGCAGGCG
>JADGHD010000669.1 GCA_019689615.1 Frankia sp.
GCCGGGCGGCCGCCGGCCGCCCGCCGGGCGGGCCCGCGCGGCGGCCGGGGGCCGGGCCGCGGTCAGGACGCCGCGGTCTGGTTGGCGCGGTAGCAGTCGTAGACGCCGCCGACCGTGCGCACCGCGGCGAGGACCCGCTCGAGCTGGTCCGGCCCGGTCACCTCGACCGTGAACCGGGCGTGCGCGACCCGGTCCTGCGACGTCGACGTGGACGCCGCGCGCAGGCTGGTCGCCGTGTCGGCGAGCACCTCGGTGATGTCGGCGAGCAGGCCGTAGCGGTCGAAGGCCTCCACCGCGATCTGGGCCGGGAACGCGTGCTCCGGCGGGTACGTCCAGGAGACCACCCGCCCCGGCGCCCGGCTGCGCCGGCTGGCGCGGGAGTTCACGCACTCGGTGCGGTGCAGCGTGACCGCCCGGTGGTGGGTGTTGTGCTGGGTGACGAACCCGATGATCTCGTCCCCGGGCAGCGGCAGGCAGCAGCGCGCGATCCGGACCGGCGCCTCGGCGTACCCCTCGACCACGGCCGTCCCGGCCCAGGCCGGCGCGGGCCGCCGGCCGCTGTTGTCCGCCGGTCCGCGCCGCCCGGCCGGGGAGCCGCTGTCCGCCGGCCCGCCCGCGGCTGGCCGCGAGGCTGGCGGGGCGGACGGTGCGGCGGCCGGTGGCGCGCTGACCACGGCGACGCCCACGCTCACGGCCGCCTGCTCCCGGTCGGCGACCGTGGCGGCCCCCGCCCGGGCCAGCGCGGCCGAGCGGGCCAGCGCGCTGGCCGCCGCCGGCACCGCGGTCTCGGTGGATGACGGCTCCTGCCCGGCGTCGCGCTGGGCCTGCCCGGTGCCGGCTGCCGTGGCCGCGGCGCCGGTGAGCACGGCGGCGTCGTTTCCTGCCTCCGCTCGCGCCGGCTCGGCCGCCATCGCGCCCGCCACCGCCGCCCGCGCGGACTGCCTGGCGCTGGCCAGCCGGTCCGCCTGCTCCGCGGCCGGGGCGGTCGGCGCCCCGGCGCCAGCCAGCGGGCCCGTCTCGGTGTCCGCGATGGCGAGAGCCTCCTGCGCCGGCCGCGCCGCCGCCCTGCGGGCGGTCTGGCCGTTCACCGGCTGCTCGGCCGGCTCCCGCCCGGCCGCCTGTTCGGTGGCCGCCTGCTGCTCGGCCGCGGCCTGCTCGGCCTCCCGGCGGGTGCGGGCCAGGCGGCGGCGGATGCGCACCCGGGCGCGGGCGGTCTTGACGAACGTCAGCCAGTCCTCGGACGGCCCGGCGTGCGGCTGGTTCGAGGTGAGGATCTCGACGACGTCGCCGTTGCGCAGCCGGGTGTGCAGCGGGACGAGCCGGCCGTTCACCCGGGCGCCGATCGCGCGGTGCCCGATGTCCGTGTGGACCGCGTACGCGACGTCCACCGGGCTGGAGCGGGCGGGCAGGGCGATCGCCTTGCCCTTCGGCGTGAAGGCGAGCACCTCGTCGGCGTCCAGGTCGCTGGACAGCGACTCCAGGAACTCCCGCGGGTCCTTGGCCTCGCCCTGCCAGTCGAGCAGGCTGTGCAGCCAGGCCAGCCCGTCGAGGCGGGCGCCGTCGGCTCCCGGGCCGACCGGCCGGGCGACGATCCCGGTCTCGGCGAGCCGGTGCATCGCCGGGGTCCGGATCTGGATGTCCACCGCACGCCCGGTGTTGTCGGTCACCGTGGTGTGCAGCGACTGGTACATGTTGAACTTCGGCGTCGCGAGGAAGTCCCGCAATCGGCCCGGGACCGGCCGCCACAGCCCGTGGATCACGCCCAGGGCCGCGTAACAGTCGGTCACGTCATTGACGAGCACCAGCACGCGGACGATGTCGTAGTAGTCCCGCGGGGGCCGGCCGCGCTCCTGCTCCCGCTTGTAGATCGAGAACAGGTGGCTGGTCCGGATCGAGACCTGGGCGGGGATCTTCGCCTCGGCGAGCCCGCTGCGCAGCCGGGCCACCATCGCGGCGAGCTGCCCGCTCTCCCGCTCCGCCGCCGTGAAGTCGTCGACGAGCAGCTTGGTGCGCTGCTGGTCGGCCGGGCGCAGCACGGCGAACGCCCGGTCCTCCAGCTCCCGCTTGATCACGCTCACGCCGAGCCGGTGCGCCAGCGGGGCGAGGATCTCCAGGGTCACCCGGGAGATCTTGGCCTGTTTGGCCGGGGACATGTAGCCGAGCGTGCGCATGTTGTGCAGCCGGTCGGCGATCTTGATGACCAGGACCCGGTAGTCCCTGGCCAGCGCCACGATCAGCTTGCGCAGCGTCTCGGCCTCGGCCGCCTCGCCGAAGCGCATCTTGTCGAGCTTGGTCACCCCGTCGACCAGGTTCGCCACCTCGGCGCCGAACTGCTCGGCGAGCAGCTCCAGCGTGGCGCCGGTGTCCTCGACGGTGTCGTGCAGCAGCGCCGCGACCAGGGTGGTCGTGTCCACGCCGAGCTCGGCGAGGATCTCGGTGACGGCGATCGGGTGGACGATGTACGGGTCGCCGCTGCGGCGCATCTGCCCGGCGTGGAACCGCTCCGCCGCCTCGTACGCCCGCACCAGCAGGGCGATGTCCGCCTTCGGGTGGAAGTCGCGGTGGGCCTCGACGATGTTGCGCAGCTCCGGCGGTACCTGCCCGGCGCGGCCGGCGGCCACCCGGCGGGCGAGGTGGGCCAGCCGATGGCTGGCCAGCCGGGCGGCGGTGCTCAGCGGACGGACGTCGTCGACGCCGACCACCGGCCGGGTCGGGTCGGGCGCGGCCAGCAGCGGGGACAGCCCGCCAGCGGTGCCGGCCCCGGTGGCGGAGCCGCCGGCAGAGAGGGCCCCGGTGGCGGAGCCGCCGCCCGGGGCGGGCCCGTTGGCGGGGGGGCCCGTCGTGGCGCTGTCTCTTATAAAAAA
>JADGHD010000670.1 GCA_019689615.1 Frankia sp.
CCGTTGTCCCGGCCGGCGCCGCCGCCGGCCGCCGGGCGCGGACCGGTCGCCGCCCTGGTCGGGCCCGTCCCGTCGGCCGGGCGGCTGATGGTCTCGGTCCGTCGAGGGGCGGTCGTGGTGCCGCCGCCGGCGCGCTGCCCGGCGGTGTTCTCGGCGGAAGTCTGCGTGTCCCGTCCGGCTGCCGTCGCCGTCACCCCCAGCGCGAGAATCGTCGACCCGGGTCCTGGCCGGTGAACCGAGGCCCGCGGTGCGTCCTGTCAAGCATGCGCGAGCCGTCCGCGGGTCGCCGCAGCCGGGTCCGGAGTGCCCACCGTTGCCATGGCCGGCCGCGCCATCGGCCGTGACGCATTACGCCATACCTGCCCGATCGGCTGTGCCCTGGGAAGGGCTGTACCAGCGAGAACAGCCGTGCCCGCGGGACGTGCCCGCGGAATGGCCTTCCTGCGGCGAGGGCCGGTATGCCAGGTAACGGTACCGTATCGGACCGAGTTCCCACGCACGGAACGTGCCCGATGCATCACCAAACGTTTACCATCACCAGACATTCGCCATCGCCGCGGACGCCGAAAGCCGGGCCTGGCGATCGTCGGCGCCGACGTCGAGCAGGGCTGGGTCCTCGACCAGGAGCAGCGGGGCCGGCGGGTCGGCCGGGCCGAGCACGAGCACCGACGACAGGGCCCGGACGACGGGGCCGGGGGCGTCCGGGTCATCGGGTGCTGGGCCGAGCAGCTGGGTGACGGCCGCCGGGCCGCCGGCGAGGCGCAGCTGGCCGCCGGGGTAGCCGCCGGGCAGCGGGACGGCGACGGAACGGCCGGCGGGCACCTCGATCACCCGGTCGTCGACCCGGGCCGTCACCGGCGCGGCCACGGCCGTCAGCGCGACGGCCCCGACCGCCTCGTCCGGGATTGGGGGCACGTCGGCGTAGGGCTCGAACTGGCCACCGGCCGCCGGCTGGGCCGCCACGGCGCTCCCGGCCACCCAGAGCCGGGCGCCATCGGCGGACCCGCCCGCCGCGGCACCCCCGGCGGACCCGGCCGGCGCGGCACCCCCGGCGGGCACGGCGAGGCCGGCGGCGAGCGGGCCGGCCGCGCCACCGACCGGCTCGACCAGGACGGACACCGCCTCGCCCCGCGGCAGGGCGAGCTGGATCGTCCTGGCCTCCCGGCCGGGCAGCGGCACGTCGTCGAGCCCGGCCGGGGTGGCCGGGTCGCCGGTGGCGGTGAGCAGGCGGACCCGCACCCGGGTGTCGGCCGCCGCGGCCGGCGTGGCGAGGACCAGCTCGGCCGGGGCGCCGCCGTCGCCCGGCGGGGCGATCAGCGGGCCGAGCAGCACGGACCCGGCGGAAAGGGCGGTCTGCGGGACCGGGACGATCTGCCGGGGAGCTGCGTCGTTCGGCCGGTCGATCAGCCAGGACGCCACCTGCCCGGTCCGCGTCTCGACGCCGATCACT
Organism: Frankia sp.; assembly: GCA_019689615.1. Taxonomy (GTDB): domain Bacteria; phylum Actinomycetota; class Actinomycetes; order Frankiales; family Frankiaceae; genus Pseudofrankia. The sequence goes on from JADGHD010000670.1 coordinate 1,451, forward strand.
GTGGCGGGGGCCTCCGGCGCGAACTCGGCCACCCGGCGGGTGACCGTCGCGCCGGGTGGCACGGCGACCTCGGTGACCGTCGCCGGCCGGCCCGGCGCGAGCGCGGTCACGGCGACCCTGGCCGGCGCGCTGCCGAGGTTCACCCAGACCGCGATCGGGTCACGGCCGGCCACCGTGGCGGGGCCGGCGAACCAGGCCTGTCCGCGCGCCGGCTGGCAGCGGGCGCGGATCGGCCCGACCGCCGCGTCCGGCGCGGTCGCGGTCGCCGACAGCCGCGCGACCCGGCTGGCGGACAGGATGACGGGCTGCCCGGCTGGCTCGGCCGCCGGCTCGTCCGGGTCGGACGCCTCGGCCAGCGCCACGATCGCGTCCCGGTCGGCCGGCGGCAGCCCGGCCAGGTACTCCAGCGCCTCGCTGCGCCGCCGGTCCTCCTCCGCCCGCAGCTCCTTGATCGCCGCGAGGTCATCGGGCGGTAGCAGGACCAGTGCCGACAGGTCGCCCGGCTCGGGCTCGGGCGGCCGGGGCGGCAGGTCGAGGCCCCGCAGCCGCAGGCTGGCGCGCGGGGCGGCGGGGTCGAGCACCCCCGCCGGCCGCGGGGCCGGATCGCGCTCGGGCTGGGCGGCCGGCTCGGCGGGCCGCTCGAACGCCGGCTGGCCGCCGTCGACGAAGGCCGCGTCCACCTGGCCGCCCCTGCCCGAGCGCGCCAGGTCGATCTGCGTGGTCATCCGGCTGGCCGCGCCGAGGTCCGGGCAGACCAGCGTCCGGCTGCTCGGCGGCAGCGCCTGGCGGAAGACGGTCGCCGCCGGCACCGGCTGGCCAGGCGGCGCCAACGCCGTGACATGCTCCGGCGGCTTCGCCGCCGCGAGCCCGATCCCCGCCGTGCCGGCCACCACCACGGTGAGCGCGAGCGGCCCCCGGGACAGCACCCGCGGCCAGCGCCGACCCGGCGGGCGCGGCGCTGGGCCCGGGGCCGGGCCGGGCGAGCCCTGCGGGCCGGCGGGGGTCACCGGGCCGTCCCGTCGTCGGGGGCGCCGGCCAGCCAACGCGAGCGCCTGCCGGCGCTGCTCGACAGCCAGGCGGGCACGGCGAGCAGGACCAGCAGGCCGGCGGCCGCGGCACCGGCCAGGACGAGCGCGCGGTGCGGGCCGTGGTCGTAGCGCACCTGGACCTCCCCGGAGGTGCCGGCGGGCAGCTCGAACGCCTGTGCCCAGCCCCAGGCGGCCACGGGCGGCAGCGGCTGGCCGGCGAGGGTGGCCCGCCAGCCGGGGTCCGCCGGCTCGGCCAGGACGAGCAGCTGGCCGGCTGGCCCGGCGGGGAGCAGCCCGGACCACGGCCCGGCCGCAGCGTTGGTCCTCCCGCCGGCGGCTGACCCGGGCACGGGTGGCAGGGCGGGCGCGGGGCCGGTGGGGACG
>JADGHD010000671.1 GCA_019689615.1 Frankia sp.
GGCGGGATGTGTGTGGAGGTCGCGGCGGTGCCGGGCGGGGTGGCGCTACGTGACTCGGCGAACCCTGGGGTGGTGCTCGGTTTCTCGGTGGCCGAGTTCGGCATCTTCCTGTGGGCGGCAGCTCGGGTGAGTTCGACCGGTTCCGCGCGCTGGCGGCGCGTGGCGCCTAGTTCGGGCTTCCAAGGCTCCCGGGCCGGTGGTGGTGCGGCTGCCGGCTCGGGGCAGTCCGCCCGTTGGGCGATGGGGAAGGGGGATGGGCTTGGCGATGGGTGGGCCGGTGTGTCTGGCGGCGGTGGACGGCGTGGGAGCGCTGTTCGTGCCCTCGGTGCCGCTGCGGCTCCCGGTGGACGGGGGCGGCCTGCTGCTCCGGAGTACGACCGCCGACTCTGACGGGCCGGCGACGGCGTTCACGCGCCGCTCGGCCGCGGTCGTCGGGGACGTTCCAGGGCTTGAGTTCGTCGAGGTGCACCGGGCGGAGCTGGCCCGGGTCGCGACGGGCCTTGCCCGGTCGCGGTCGGTGCAGGCCGTCGTGGTATGCCCAGCCGGGGTGTCGCCCGCGCGCACGGCGCTGGCGCTCGCGGTCGGTGGCGTGCTCCGCGAACAGCGGCAGGACGGCCGGCCGGTGGTGACGTGTGCCGTGTGCCCGGCGCTGGGGATCGGCCGCTCGGCGATCCCGCATGAAGTGACGGTCACCGTCGGGAACCAGGAGCAGCAGCGGATCGTGTGGGAGCTGCTCGAATGGGCCGACGTCCCCCGCTGGCGGGCGTCGCTGGGCCGTCCGGCGGTGCACGCGTGACGGACGACACCGCGCTGATTCTGCTGCCTCGGCGGTGGCGGACAGCGCCCTATGTGCGGCCGGTGTCGACAGCGCAACGGGCGGCGGCCGAACTGCTCCGCCAGACAGCGGCGGCCGGGTCTGAGGACGGGTCCGGTCTGGTGGGGACTCGGGGGGGCTCGGCGCTGACGCGCGCGGCGGCCGGGTCGTCTTGCCGGCGCGGGGCCGGCGGGGGCACGGACGTGTTTGTCTGTGCCCCCGTTCGCGTGCCCGGGCTTCCTGGACACACCCGGCGTGCCTGGACTACAACGAAACGATCGTCAAGCGGGCTGAGTCGACAGGGGGATGGCACCAGTGGCGGAAGAGGACAGCGCAGTCGCAAAGTGGAACTTCCAGTCGGCGGTGCCGAATGGGGTGGTGCCGAGGGATCTGCGGCCCGATGTGCCGCATCTGGCCCGGATCTACGACTACTGGCTCGGCGGCAAGAACAACTACCCGGCGGACCGGGCCGTCGCCGAGGCCATGATGAAGACGGTGCCCGAGATCCATGAAGGCGTGCGCGTGAACCGGGCGTTCCTGCGCAACGCGGTGCGCTTCCTGGCGGCCGAGTGCGGGATACGGCAGTTCCTCGATATCGGCACCGGGTTGCCGTCAGCCGACAACACCCACGAGGTCGCCCAGCGCGTCGCGCCGGACGCCCGCATCGTGTACGTGGACAACGACCCACTGGTCCTGCTGCACGCCCGAGCGCTGCTGACGAGCACCCCTGAGGGGGCTACGGCCTACCTGGACGGCGACGTGCGCGACCCGGCCGGCATCCTCGAACAGGCCGCCGAGACTCTCGATCTCACCCAGCCCGTCGCCCTGATGCTCGTCGCGATCATGCACGCGATCCCGGACGACCAGGACCCGCACGCCGCCGTGGCCACATTGCGCGACGCCGTGGCACCGGGCAGCTATCTGGTGCTGTCACACCTCGGGCTCGATGTCTACCCGGACAAGACCCACCTGAAGACAGGCGTCGATCAGGTGAACGCCGCCGCCCCCGGCACCCTGTTCCCAAGGACCCGCGAGCAGGTGGCACGGTTCTTCGACGGCTGGGAGCTGATCGACCCCGGCCTCGTGCCCGCACCGACCTGGCGCACGACCAGCGAGTCGGTCTCCGCCATGTGGGCCGGCGTCGCCCGCAAGCCAGCCGCCTAGCGCCTTGTGCCCCGCCGCGCCCGGCGCGGGACAGGGCTCACCGACACGGCGGGGCGGTGGGCGCGGAAAGGGCTTGGGACGTCTGCTGGCCTGGAATGCCACGATCGGTCCGGGTGCGCGCCTTGCTGGTCCGCCATCCGCTCGTGTCGGTTGAGCCCTGCGACAAACGCTGCGGTGCTGCTAGCTCTGGGACTGGTAGGTGAGGCAGTCCACGCCGTTCATGTTGAAGCCGACGGTGATGCCGGGGGCATGGCAGGTGAAGCTCTCGTTGTGGGTACAGTCGGACACCTTGCAGGCGCCGACCTGCCCGGTGGTGGACGGGTCACCTCCCTTGGTCGGCGCAACGAGGAAGGTGTCGCAGTGCGCCACCATCGCCCCGGTGTCGCCGACGGTGATGGCGGGCGCGTGACAGGTCTGGCTGCGGTTGTAGGCGCAGGCGTCGACGACGCACTTTGTGATGACAGGGAGCTGCATTTGCCCGTCCTCCGGTTTCGTCGCATTTGTTCAACGCGGCGGAAGCGTTTCCGCGAGCACTTCATAGAAGTCGCGCCCCCCGGCGTCAAGGTGAGTGGCTATTGCCGCGAAAAATGGAGGGCCGGCACGTGTCGCAGAAATCCCCGGAGTTGTCGACGGCATTCGACCCGCACATCCGAGTATGCCGGCCAGCCTTTTAGGTAAGGCTGCCCTTAGCGGTTCGGCGGCCGCGCCACCGCGGATGGCCAGCCGTCATCGGCGCGGGTGACCGGCGGTACTCCGGCCGCTTGTCCGGGCTGACAACCGGCCTTCTGGCCCGCGGGCCAGGCGGGTTTGCCCGGCTACGTTCCTGGACGGCGCGCGTTCCCGGCCACCTTACGACCCGGCGCGGCCGCAACGGATCAGCGC
>JADGHD010000672.1 GCA_019689615.1 Frankia sp.
ACCGCCGCCCCGGCCGGCACCGCAGACCCGGCCGGCACCCCGGCGGGCGCCGGCACCCCGGGCGTGGCCGGACCCGCTGGCGCCGGCACCTCCGCGGCTCCTGCCATCCCCGGTATCGCTGGCCCCGCCGGTGCCGACAGCCCGGGCGAGCCGTGCGCCCCGGCCGGCTCGGGCGGCGGGCCGGCCGTAGCCGGCGCCTTCCCCTCCCCCGGACCGGCGACCGGCTGGGACGGCAGCGCCGGGCCACCACCGCCGCCCGGACGGCGGCGGTGCGCTCCGCCGCGGCGGCGGGTCAGCGAGCGCTCGGCGGCGAGGCCACCACCGTGGGCCAGGCCCCACAGGACGAACGTCCAGGCGGCGCCGTGCCACAGCCCACCGAGGCCCATCGTGATCAGCAGGTTGATCTGGGTACGCCGCGGGCCGCGGCGGTTGCCGCCGAGCGGGATGTAGAGGTAGTCGCGCAGCCAGCGGGACAGCGTGATGTGCCAGCGGCGCCAGAAGTCCTGCAGGCTGATCGCGGCGTACGGACGGTTGAAGTTGTCCGGGAAGCGGAAGCCGAGCAGCAGCGCGATGCCGATCGCGATGTCGGAGTAGGCGGAGAAGTCGCAGTAGATCTGGACGGCGTAGCCGTAGATCGCTACCAGCACCTCCACCGCCGAGTGCTGCCCCGGGGTGTTGAACACCGGGTCGACCAGGCGGGTGGCGAGCAGGTCGGCCAGCACCACCTTCTTGACGAGGCCACCGGCGATCAGGAAGACGGCGCGGGTGACCGGGATCGCGTGCGGGTCGCGCGGCGAGGCCAGCTGCGGGATGAACTCGCGCGCCCGCACGATCGGCCCGGCCACCAGGTGTGGGAAGAAGGCCTCGTAGACGGCGAAGTCGATCAGGCTGGCCGGCTTGGTGTCGCCACGCCAGACGTCGATCACGTAGGACAGCGCCTGGAAGGTGAAGAACGAGATGCCGATCGGCAGCGCGACCTGCAGCAGCGGGAGCGGGGCACCGAGGCCGATGTCGTCGAGCATCCGGTCGACGGACAGCGCGAAGAAGCCGTAGTACTTGAACCAGCCGAGCAGGCCGAGGTCGGCGACGATCGCCGCGATCAGGATCCGGCGGTCGCGCCAGCGGGCGATCGCCACCGCCGCCGTCTGGTTGATCAGCGTTGACGCGACGATCAGCAGGACGAAGCGCGGGTCGGTGTAGCCGTAGAAGAAGTAGGAAGCCGCCAGCATGAACGGCTTCCAGACCCACGGGGCCGGCATGAGCAGCCAGGACAGCGCCATGACGACCATGAAGAAGGCGGCGAACTCGATCGTCGGAAAGACCACGCGCATCCGCTCCTGTCGCCCGCCGAAGCCGAGTCCGCCCGCCTACACAGAGTCAAAAGTCGAATACAGAGCGTACACGTCGATCAAGGTCTCGGCCGCTCGGCTCGGCCGCCCCGGCGGCGGGGACCAGCTCAGCTGCCCGGCTTGACCACCATCAACACGACGACCAGGCACCAGCACGCCGTCGCGACCAGGCCGGCGGCGGCCAGCCGGGCCAGCCGGCCACGGGCCAGGGCGCCGGTGCGCTCGATGTCGGCGACGGCGCCCGCCACCCCACCGGCCATCGCGGTCACCGTCAGTACCACGGCCACGGCCCACAGCACCAGCGAGCCGGCCAGCCAGCCATCCCCGAACCCTCGGACGCTCCCGAACGGTCCCCGGTTGACGAGGACGGCTCCGAGCGCGGCGACGCCGAGCGTGCCGGCGGCGGCCAGCCGCAGCAGCCGGGGCACCGGGCGCAGCAGCGGCAGCGCCGGCTGACCGGTGCGGACCAGCAGCGGCAGCAGCAGACCGCTGGCCGCCAGCGGACCGACCAGCAGCACCGCTCCGAGCACGTGCAGGGTCAACACCAGCCCGAACGCGCCTTTGTGCGGCATGGCGTGCACGGTACTCACCCGCGTGGTCCGCCCCGTTCCGGACCATGCCTCGACAACCCAGGGTGATCACGCGCTGACCACACCGGCCCGGGCGCTCAGAGCTGGGTCGCGTGCCGGTAGAGACGTTCGATGACCGGGCCGAACGACGTGCCGTAGATGACGCTGGGGTCGCTGGCGTAGGAGTAGCTGACCACCGAGTCGACGACCCCGGTGCCGCCGCCGAACCTCGCGAGCCACGGGCCGCCGCTCGCCCCGGCGGTCATCGGGCAGCGCAGGCCGATCGACGGGCCGCCGTGCGGGTCGGGGAACGGCACCCCGCCACAGGACATCAGCGTCGTGCCGTCGAACGGCGGCAGCTTCGGGTAGCCGAAGACCACCTGCGGATCCAGCCGCGGGCCGAACGCGATGTCGAGCGAGCCGCCGACCACGTCGGCCAGCCGCCGCCCGCCATCGGCGCCGACCGCGACGAACCCGGCGTCCTGGTCGAAGTCCTGCTCCCGGGCCCAGGAGGCGGTCACGGTCATCCGCCGGGCGCGCCAGACGCCGTAGGGAGCCGCGCCGTTCTGGTAGCCCGGGATGAAGATGACGTTGGTGGCGAACTCGCCGTGCTCGTGCAGGCAGTGTCCGGCGGTGACGAGCAGGTCGCCGCCCGGGCTGTCCACCACGGCCGCGGAGCAGGAGAAGTCGATGCCCGCGATCGTGGCGAACAGCGCGCCGCTCACCCGGGAGATCAGCCCGCCGTCCCGGTACGGCGTCACCTCGCCGCCGGCCAGCGCCACCCGGCCGGCGGAGCCCTCGGCGCCGGTCGGGCCACCGGCCGCGCCACCCGGTTCGGCCGGCGGGGGCAGCAGGCCGGGGCCGGGCTGGCCCGGGACCTGGGCCGGGGCGCCGCCCGCCGGCGGCCGGGCGCGGACGGTGCGGTCGACGGCACCGG
>JADGHD010000673.1 GCA_019689615.1 Frankia sp.
GTTCGGGACGAAGAGGTCGTGGGTTCAAATCCCGCCACCCCGACCAGCACAGGGGCGTGATCGTCGATCGCGCCCCTGTTCGCGTACAGCAGCACGTCGAGACCACCTTCCCTGACGACTCCGCCAGGCCGGGTCGGCTCCAGGACCCGACCCGGCCGACACCGTCAGCCCGTCGGGGCGGGTCGAAACGATGATCGACCTTCTCGGCGGCGCCAACCATTAGCGGTGGGTTCGGCTGGTCCTCAGGCACGCCAGCCAGGCTCCCGCCCAGCTCGGCGGGCGCAGCTGCCGTTGCCGGCCGACGCGGAGCCGGTTGTCGGCCGGGCCGGACCTCGCGTGGCGGCTGGGGGTCAGCTGGTGGTGCCCGACCAGCCGGCTACGACCCGCTCGATGGCGCTGACCAGTAGGAACAGGGCGATCGACAGCGCGGTGAGCAGGAGGATCGCGGCGAAGACCAGGGCGCTGTTGAGCTGCGGGACGGCCTGGCGCATGACGTGGCCCAGGCCGTCGGAGGAGCCGGAGTACTCGCCGAAGACGGCGGCTGTTGCCGCGTAGGCGGCGGAGACCCGCAGGCCGGTGAACATGGACGGCAGTGCCGCGGGGAACTCGACGCGACGGAAGATCGCCCAGCGGGAGCCGTGCAGGGTGCGCATCAGGCGCGGTAGCTGGGGATCCACCGACGCCAGGCCGTCGAGCAGGCCGACGGCGATTGGGAAGAAGCAGAGCAGGGCGACGAGGATCAGCTTTGGCGTGATCGAGTAGCCGAAGATGATCGCGAGGAGTGGCGCGATCACGACGACGGGCACGGTCTGCGAGCCGATGAGCCACGGGTAGAACGCTGTGCGGGCGATCGGCGAGAAGTGCAGCGTGCACGCGATCAGGACCGCGGCGGCGACCGCGATGGCGAAGCCCAGCAGCATCTCGGTCACGGTCACCCAGGTCGCGCTGGCCAACGTGGTGTCCCAGCGGTCGACGAGCGTGCGGACGACCTCGGCCGGTGCCGGCAGGATGTACTCCTCGACGCCGAACACGCTCGTTGCCAACTGCCAGGCGCCGATAACGGCGACCAGCACGACCATGGCGGGGGCGTACCGCCGCAACCGAGCAGCCACGATCTAGCCCTCCGCCGCCGGGGTGTGCGGGGACGAAGGCGGCTCCTGCGGCAGCGGCCGGGCCGGGCTGCCGTCTTCGAGGGCGGCGAGCACGGCGTCGCGCTGGCGGACGAACTCCGGGCTCGCCAACAGCGCCCGGCGGGAGCCCGCGGCCGGGAGGGTCACCGGCAGGCGGGCGGCGACCCGCCCGGGCCGGCCGGTGAGGACGACGACCTCGTGGCCGATCAGCAGTGCCTCGTCCACGTCGTGCGTGACCAGGACGACCGTGCGTTCCTGCTCGTCGAGGACCGTCCGCAGCCAGTCCTGGGCCTCGGCCCTGGTGATCGAGTCGAGCGCGCCGAACGGCTCGTCCAGCAGCAGGACGTCCTTGCCGGCGACGACGGTGCGCAGGAACGCGACCCGCTGGCGCATGCCGCCGGACAGCTGCGCCGGTCGCCGGTTCTCGAAGCCCGCCAGGCCGAACCGGGCGAACAGCGGCCAGACCTGCTCCCGGGCGGCCCGGCGCGGCACTCCCTGGTTCTCCAGGGCGAGGGCGGCGTTCGCGAGCGCCGTCCGCCAGGGCAGCAGCAGGTCGCGTTGCGGCATCCAGGCGCAGTGGGCCAGCCGGGCGGCCGGGTCGGTGGCGCCGAGTACCTCGACGACGCCCTCGTCGGGCTGGTCGAGGCCGCTGATCAGCCCGAGCACGGTTGACTTGCCACATCCGCTCGGACCGACGATGGCGAGCCGTCCGCCCGGCGGGACACTGAGATCCAGCCCCTCGAGCGCGACGACATCCCGGAAGCGTCGGGTCACTCCGCTCAGCCGGATGGCCGGAGCGTTCGGCAGGGGCTGGCTGGACACTACGGCCGATACAACCCAGGGCCGCCATACCAGGTCAAGCAGGCAAGGTGACCCTGGTGTCCTGGCCGTCCGTGGGCCTGCTGGCGATGACCACCGTCGCGTCGAGGTCGGTGGCGTGCGCGGCCTCGGCGGCGAGGCCGTGGGTGGCGGCCGTGGCGAGGAGGTCGGGTGCCTGTCGGGCGCTGGTTTCGAGCAGCAGCCGGCCGGCGGGGGCGAGCCAGTCGCTGGCACCGGCCACTACCCGGCGCAGGACGGCCAGGCCGTCTGGGCCGCCGTCGAGTGCCACGGGCGGCTCGTACAGCCGGGCCTCGGGCGGCATCAGGGCGATCTCGTTGGTGGGCACGTATGGCGCGTTCGCTACCAGGATGTCGATCCGTCCGCGCAGGGTCGCTGGCAGTGGCTCGTACAGGTCGCCCAGGTGGGCGTGCCCGGCACAGCCGGCCGTGGCGAGGTTGCGCGCGGCATTGCTGACCGCGTGCGCGTCGATGTCCACCGCGTGCAGCTGGGCGGCGCCGAGCGCGTCGGCGATCGCGATCCCGACCGCGCCGCACCCGCAGCACAGGTCGACGACGACCGGTGGGTGGTGCGCACCGGAACCGGCGATGGCGGGAGAGAATTGCGCGATCGCCTGCTCGACGAGGAACTCGGTGCGGCGGCGGGGCACGAATACACCTGGGTCTACGGCGATGCGTCGGTCACGGAAGGCCACCCAGCCGAGCAGGTGCTCCAATGGCGTCCCGGCGGCTCGGCTGGCGACCATCCCGGCAAGCTCGGCCGGGCGGGTCGCGGCCGCGAGTAACAGCCCGGCTTCCTCCTCGGCGAACACGCAGCCCGCCGAGCGCAGCGTGTCGACCAGCCCGGCGCGCTCGGCGCGGGCTGGGGCTGC
>JADGHD010000674.1 GCA_019689615.1 Frankia sp.
GGGGCGAGCCGGCGCAGGGCGGCCAGCGCCGGGTTGGCCGGGGCGGGCCCGGCTGGCCGGCCGCGCAGCCGGGCGACCAGCCGGTTCAGGCCGCCGATGACGCCGTCCGGCATCGCCACGATCGTCACCAGCAGCACGCTGCCGTAGATCAGCGGCTGGTAGCGGGTCAGGCCGGAGAGCAGCTCCGGCATGCCGACGTAGAACGCGGCGCCGACCACCGCGCCCCAGTGCGACCCGAGCCCGCCCAGCACGACCATCAGGAAGACGCCGACCGAGAGGTCCATGCCGAACGAGTCCATGCTGACCACGCCGCTCCAGTGGCCGATCAGCGCGCCGGACAGGCCGGCGACGCAGGAGCCGATGGCGAACATCATCAGCTGCAGGCCGAACACGTCGACCCCGGTGGTGCGGGCGACCTGCGGGTTGTCCCGGGCCGCGACCAGCCGCCTGGCCAGCGGCGAGCGGTCGATCAGCACCGCGAGCACCAGCATCAGGCCGAGCACGGCGAGCAGGAACCAGAAGATGTCGGCGTCCTCCAGCAGCGAGACGCCGAAGAGGCTCAGCGACTCGACGTTGAACGCGGTGCCGTTCGGGCCGGTGAACGACTCGGCGCGCAGGAAGACGATCCGCCCGACCTCCATCACCGCGATCGTCGCGATGGCGAAATAGAACTCGTGCGCCCGGTGGACGGCCGCGCCGACCGCCGTCGCCACGATGACGGTGGCCACCGCCGCGCATAGCAGGCCAATCCAGGGTGACCAGCCGTGGCGGGAGACGAAGGCGCTCGTGTAGGCGCCGAGCGCCATCATGAACGTGTGGCTGAACGCGAACCGGCCGGCCACCCCGAAAATCCAGTAGAAACCGATCGCGGAGACCGAGTAGATCAGCCACAGGTTGACGTTGTTCATCGTCGACCGGCTGTCGACGCCGAGTTTCACCGCGACGGCGACGGCCACCAGGAAAACGGCGATCTGCGGGAACTGGTGGCGCCGGTAGCTGACCGGGCGGGCGGCCCGGTCCGCGCGCGCACCCGGCATCCGTTCGGCAGGGGAGGTGACCGTCACAGCCGCGCCCTCCCGAACCCGGCGAACAGCCCCTGCGGGCGCAGCGCGATGACGAGGAACATCAGCACGAACGGCAGGACGTCGGCGTAGTCGGTGAACACGTAGCCGCCGAGCAGCTGCTGGACCAGGCCGATGAGCAGGCCGCCGGCGACCACGCCGGCCAGGCTGCCGAACCCGCCGAGCACGGCGGCGGCGAACGCGGTGATCATGGCCGAGAAGCCGAACGTCAGGTCGACCTGGGTGAGCGGGGCGACCAGGATGCCGGCGAGCCCGGCGAGCGTCGCGGACAGGCCGAAGGCGAGCGCGGAGACCAGCCGGTCGCGCACGCCGGTGAGCTGGCTCATCTCCTGGTCCGACGCCAGCGCCCGCACCTGGCGGCCGACCGAGGTGCGGTGGAAGACGAGCAGCATCGCGGCGATCACCACGGCGGCCACGATCACGATCAGGACCCGCTGCACCGCGATGTGCGCACCGAAGATGGTCCACGCGCCGTTGCCGACCGGGGTGTCGAGCTGGCGCGGGTTGCTGCCCTGCCACAGCGAGACCGCCGCCCGGATCACCAGCGCGGCGGCGAGCGTGGAGATGACCACGACCAACTGGCTGCGGCGGCGCAGCGGAGCGAAGGCGATCCGTTCGATGGCCACCCCAACGCAGAACATGATCAACAGCGAGACCAGGTAGCCGGCGACCGTCGGCATGCCGAGGTCGACCGTCGCCCAGACCGCGAAGTAGGCCCCAAGCGTGACCAGGTCGCCGTGGGCGAAGTTGATGACGCCGGTCGCCTTGTAGAGCAGCAGGAAGCCCAGCGCCACCAGCGCCATGATCATCCCGAGGGACAGGCCACTGGCGAGCAGGGCAACGAACGTCGCCACGGGTGCGCTCCTTTTCTCCCGGCCGCCGGCCGGGCGCCGCCGAGGGGTCGGCACGCCGGCCCCCCCCGCCCCCCCCCCCGCCGGCCGGGGGGGGGGCGCCGGCCGCGCGCCCGGCGCCCGGGGGGGCGGGGGGGCGCGCCGCCGGGGCGGCCGCGCGGCCTGGGGGCCCGCCCCCGGCCGGCCCGAGATGGCCGGGGGCTGCCCCAGGTCAGGCGTCGTCGCCAGAGCTCAGCGGCGGGTTCTGGTAGGTGGCCACGGTCTGGGGGCCGTCGGGGGTGAAGTGGACGATGTTCACCTCGTGGCCGAGCACGTGCGCGCCGTCGGCCTCATAGACGCCGCAGGCACCCTCGTAGCGCAGCGACCCGATCGCGGAGTTGACCTGCTCGTGGTCCAGGGAGCCGGCCTGCTCGGCGGCGCTGGCGGCGAGGTGGATGCCATCCCAGACGTTGACCGCCTGCGAGAACGGCACCGCGGCGTCCGGGTAGGCCTGCTGGTAGCTGGTCACCACCTGCTCCAGCTCGCTGCCTGGCTCGGCTGCGCCGGTGTTGCAGCCGATGCTGGCGTAGTAGTCGCCAGCGGTCTCGCCGGCGACCAGCGTGCCGAACCCGAAGGCGAGCTCGGCCGAGCCGGTGCTGATCACGGCCGGGGAGCGGCCGTTCTGCTGGAGCTGGCGGTCGAGCAGGCCGAGGGTGTTCGGGAAGATCCAGGCGGCCAGGAAGTCGGCGTCGCCCATCGCCAGCACCTGCGGGGTGAGGTCGGTCGCGGTCGGCGCGATCTGCTGGCTGCTGTCGATCGTGCCGCCGAGCTCCTTCAGCGCCGCCTCGAACGCGGCCGAGCTGTTCAGCCCGTAGGTCTCGTTGGTGTGGATCTGCGCGATCCGGGTCGGCTTGAGCTCCTCC
>JADGHD010000675.1 GCA_019689615.1 Frankia sp.
GCCCAGGCCGCCGCCGCGCGGCCGGCCGCGCCCGCCGCCCCGGCTCCGGCCGTCGCGCCCGCCCCGGCTCCGGCCGCCGCGCCCGCGCCCGCCCGTACCGCGCCGGCCGCGGCCGCACCGGCGCCGTCGCTGCGGGGGCGGACCGAGAAGCTCTCCCGGCTGCGCTCGGTCATCGCCCGGCGGATGGTCGAGTCGCTGCAGGTCAGCGCGCAGCTGACGACCGTCGTCGAGGCGGACGTCACCCGGATCGCCCGGCTGCGGGACCGGGTCAAGGACGCCTTCTCCGCCCGGGAGGGTGTGAAGCTGTCGTTCCTGCCGTTCTTCGCCGTGGCCGCCTGCGAGGCGCTGCGCGAGCACCCGGTGCTCAACTCCAGCGTCGACGTCGAGGCGGGGACGATCACCTACTACGACGTCGAGCACCTCGGCATCGCGGTGGACAGCGAGCGGGGCCTGGTCGTCCCGGTCATCCACAACGCCGGCGACCTGAACGTCAGCGGGATGGCCCGCAAGATCGACGATCTGGCGAAGCGGACCCGCGCCAACCAGATCTCCCCCGACGAGCTGTCCGGCGGCACGTTCACGCTGACCAACACCGGCAGCCGGGGCGCGCTGTTCGACACCCCGATCATCAACCAGCCGCAGGTCGGCATCCTCGGCACCGGCACGGTCGTCAAGCGGCCGGCCGTCGTCAACGACCCCGAGCTGGGCGAGGTGATCGCGGTCCGGTCCATGGTCTACCTGTCGCTGACCTACGACCACCGGGTGGTGGACGGCGCCGACGCCGCCCGCTTCCTCGGCACGGTCAAGGCGCGGCTCGAGGAGGGCGCGTTCGAGGCGGAACTCGGTCTCTGACCCGCGCCGCCGGCCGCCCAGCGGCTGGCTGACTCCCTCCGGCCCCGTGGCCGTCCCCAAAGGGCGGTCGCGGGGCCCGGCTGCTTGGATGGGCACAAGACGACCTCGACCCGCGCCGACTCGTGGAAGGACGGATCGATGGGGATCGTGGTGAGCGGTGGGTCAGGGCTGCTCGGCTCGGCGCTGGTCCGGGCCCTGCTGGCGGACGGGCAGCGAGTGACCACGCTGGTCCGCCGGCCGCCGCGGGGCGAGGGCGAGCTGCGCTGGGACCCGGCGGGCGGTCAGCTCGACGCGGCGGCGCTCGGCGCGGCCCTGGCGGCCGACGGCCCGCGGGCGGTGGTCCACCTGGCCGGGGCCGGCATCGGCGACCACCGGTGGACGGCCAGCTACCGGCGCCAGATCCTGGACAGCCGCGTCCAGAGCACCACGCTGCTCACCAGGACGCTGGCCGAGCTGGAGTCACCCGAGACGGTCACGCTGCTGTCCGGCAGCGCCGTGGGCTGGTACGGCACCCGGGCCGACGACCCGGTCGACGAGTCGGCGCCGGCCGGCACCGGCTTCCTCGCGGAGGTCGTCCAGGCGTGGGAGGCCGCGACGCAGCCGGCCGCGGCGGCCGGCGCGCGGGTCTGCCTGCTGCGCAGCGGCCCGGTGCTGGCGGCGTCTGGCGGGATGCTCGCCCGTCAGCTCCCGCTGTTCCGGCTGGGGCTGGGCGGGCGGCTCGGGTCCGGCCGGCAGTGGGTCGCCTGGATCGGCCTGACCGACTGGGTCGCGGCCGTGCGCTTCCTGCTCGACGCCGACGGCTGTGCCGGGCGGCCGGACGTGCGCGGGCCGGTGAACCTGGTGGCACCGCTGCCGGTGACCGGCACCGAGTTCGCCAGGACGCTGGGCGCGGTGCTGCGCCGGCCGGCACTGCTGCCGGTGCCCCGGCTGGCGCTACGGGCCGCCGTCGGCCCCTTCGCCGACGAGGGGGTGCTCGCGTCCCAACGCGCGCTGCCGCGGGTGCTCACCACCGCCGGCTTCACCTTCCGCCACCCCGACCTGGCCGGCGCGCTGCGCGCCGAACTCGGCCTCGAGGGCAGGCCGCAACGGGGCCAGGGCTGATCTCGCGGGTCCAGCACACGCTCGGCCGGCAGCCCGTCCAGATGCCCGCCGCGGGTCTCGCAGGAGCCAGGCCCACGAGCAGGGTCCTGGGCCGCTCGCCGACGATTCCCGAATCAGGCCCCGGGCCCGGCCAGGAGCTGGGCAGGCGAAAGGCTGCCCTGGATGCGGCCGGGCGGGCCGCCGCGCGGGCGGCGGGTGCGTGCGCGGGCTGGGCCTATTCGAGGTAGTCGCGCAGCTTCTGCGACCGGGACGGATGCCGCAGCTTCGACAGCGTCTTCGACTCGATCTGCCGAATCCGCTCCCGCGTCACCCCGAACTCCCGGCCAACCTCCTCCAACGTCCGCGGATGCCCATCCGTCAACCCGAACCGCAGCTGGATGACCTTCTTCTCCCGATCCGACAGCGTGTGCAACACCGAGTCCAACTGCTCCTGCAACAACAGGAAACTCGCCGCATCCACCGGCACGACCGCGTCCGAGTCCTCGATGAAGTCACCCAGGTGGGAGTCCTCCTCCTCACCAATCGGCGTCTCCAACGAGATGGGCTCCTGGGCGACCTTCTGAATCTCCCGGACCTTGTCCGGGGTCAGGTCCATCTCCTTCGCGATCTCCTCAGGAGTCGGCTCCCGCCCCAGGTCCTGCAACAACTGCCGCTGGATCCGGATCAGCTTGTTGATCGTCTCGACCATGTGCACCGGGATCCGGATCGTCCGCGCCTGGTCGGCGATCGCCCGCGTGATCGCCTGCCGGATCCACCACGTCGCATACGTCGAGAACTTGTAGCCCTTGGTGTAGTCGAACTTCTCCACCGCCCGGATCAGACCCAGGTTCCCCTCCTGGATCAGGTCCAGGAACAGCATCCCCCGGCCCACATA
>JADGHD010000676.1 GCA_019689615.1 Frankia sp.
CCACTTCGCCGGCACACGGCCGGCGAACATGTCGGGCGGCTCGACCACGTGGTCGTCGATGCTCACCAGGATCATGTCGTCGACGCGCATGGCCGCTCCCTCCGTCGCACTCATTCCACGGTTGTACGCTGCGCGCTTATGACCGTCTCCGCACGATCGGCCAGAAGCCATGCGGGATCGGCCAACCTGGGCGCGGCCGACTCGGGCACGGTCGCCCGGAACCTGGCGAGCCTGGGCGAGCCGGGGCCATTCGGCCTCTCGGTGATCCACCCGGTCGACCTGAGCGGGACCGACATCGGCCCGGTCGACCTACGCCGCGGTGGCCCGGCTCTGGGCGGCGGCCACCTCTACGTCGGTGAGCGGCTGGTCACCGGGTGGCACTCGCACGACCTGCACCAGATCGAGTACGCGGTCAGCGGCATCGTCGAGGTGGAGACGGCCGCCGGCCACTACCTGCTGCCGCCGCACCAGGCCGCGTGGCTGCCGGCCGGGCTGCGCCACCAGGCGACGCTCGGCACGGCGGTGCGCACGGTCGCGGTGCTGTTCGACCCGGCGCTGGTGTCGAACGCCGGTGACCGCGCCCGGATCCTGGCGGTGTCGCCGCTGATCCGGGAGATGATGATCTACGCGCTGCGGTGGCCGATCGCGCGGCGCCAGACCGACGAGGTGGCCGACGGGTTCTTCCGGACGCTGGCCCACCTGGTCGCCGAGGCGCTCGACCACGAGGCGCCGCTGAGCCTGCCGACGTGCGCCGACCCGCTGGTCAACGCGGCTGCCGCGTACACCCGCGAGCACCTGGCCACGGCGACGGCCGCCGACGTCGCCCAGGCAGTGGGGCTGAGCGAGCGGACGCTGCGCCGGCGGTTCGCGGCGCAGCTCGGCCTGTCCTGGCGGGCCTACCTGCTGCGGGCCCGGCTGCTGCGGGCGATGGCCCTGCTCGTCGAGCCCGGCCCGTCCGTGCTCGACGTGGCGGTGACCGTCGGCTTCGACAACGCCAGCGCCTTCGCCCGCGCGTTCACCCAGCACGCGGGCGAGACCCCGTCCGCATACCGCCGCCGGGTCACCGCCACCGACTAGTGGGAGCTACCGGGGTGGGGTGGTCAGCCGCCGAGGGTGACGCCGCGGCCGTGCGGGGAGACGGTGCGGGCGTAGACCGACAGCCAGCCACAGCCGGTGGGCGGCGCGGCCGGGGTGAACTCGGCCCGGCGCCTGGCCAGCTCGCCCGGGTCGACCTCAAGCTCCAGGGTGCGGGCCTCGACGTCGATGCTGATGACGTCGCCGTCGCGGACCAGGCCCAGCGGGCCGCCGGCGGCGCCCTCCGGCGCCACCTCGGCGACGCTGATGCCCTTGTTGACCAGGCCGGAAAGCTGGCCGTCCGTGACCACGGCGACCTCGCCGGACAGGCCGGCGCCGTCGATGGCGAACACGAACGCCGAGGTGAAGCCCATGCCGGGGGCGCCGCGCGGGCCGAGCCCGGTCAGCACGACCACCTGGCCGGGCTTCACCTCGCCAGCCCGGATGCCGGCAAGGCCGCGCTCGCGCTCCCGGTAGACCTTCGCCGGGCCGCGGAAGCGGTGCGGGGCGTCGTCGGCGACCGTGCGCTTGACGATCGCCCCGTCCGGCGCGAGCGAGCCGCGCAGCAGGACGATGCCCGGGTGGCGGGCGAGCGGGTCGCTGGCCGGCCGGATCACCTCCGGGTCGCGGACGGCGGCGGGATCGGCGGTCTCGTCGGCCAGGGTCGTGCCGGCGACCGTGCGGGCGTCGAGATCGAGCAGGCCGGGCACGCCGCGCAGCTGGCGCAGCAGGGCGCGGGTGCCACCGGCGGCCTCGAACTCGGCGCTGGTCCGCGGGCCGTTCGGCTTCACCCCGGCCAGGATCGGCACCCGCGGCGCCAGTTCCTCGAACAGCCGGTACACGTCGACGCCGTCCGGTCCGTCCGGGGCGCGCCCGGCCTCGACCGCGACCGCCTGCAGGTGCTTGAGCGCGTTGACCGACCCGGCCACCGCGAGCACCGCCGCGACCGCGTTGCGGAACGCCCCCGGCGTCATGACCTGGCGGGGCCGCAGGTCCTCGGCGATCATCTCGACGATCCGCCGCCCGGCCCGGCGCACGGTCTCCCACATCGTCGGCCCGCCGGCCAGCACCGGGGTGCTGCCGGGCAGCGCCATGCCGAGCGCCTCGGCGGCCAGGTGCATGGTGTTCGCGGTCCCCATGCCGGCGCACACCCCAGGGCCGGTGACCGCGCACGATGCCATCTCGGCCAGCTCCTCGGCGGTCATCCGGCCGGCGTTGACGTGGCCGGCGTAGAGGAAGATGTCCTCGAAGTCGACCGGCTCGCCGCGGTAGACCCCGGACGGCTGGTAGCCGCAGCCGATGACGATCGTCGGGATGTCGAGCCGACCGGCGGCCATGAGGTGCGCCGGCGTCGTCTTGTCGCACGACGCCAGGCAGACCATGCCGTCAAGCAGCGCGCCCTCGACCGCCACCTCGATGTCGCTGGCGATCAGGTCCCGCGCCGGGAGGATGTACTGCCCGGCGGCGCCGGCGCTGGTGGTCGCGTCGCTCGGGGCGGCGGTGCGCACCTCGAACGCCACCCCGCCGGCCGCCCGGATCTCCTCCTTCAGCGGGCCGACGAGGCCGTCCAGGTGGCTGAAGCAGCTGGCCAGCCCGGAGGAGCTGTTCACGATCGCGACCTTGGGGCGCTCGAAGTCCTCCTCGGTGAGCCCGAGCGCGATCCACTGCGCCCGCCGCATCGCCCAGCGGGTCGTTCCCGGTTCGAAGACACTGCGCAACGGGCTCATCGTGCTCTGCCTCCTTGACGACGG
>JADGHD010000677.1 GCA_019689615.1 Frankia sp.
GGGCAGTCACCGGGGCCGGGGCAGCCGCCGGGGGCCCGGCCCGGGACGCGGCGACCGCTGCGGTGGTGGGCACGGCCGCGGCGACGACCGCCGCGCCGGCGAGGACCGCGAAGACCACGGCCAGGGCGGCGACGGCCGGCAGCTTCTGGCGGGTGGCGGCGACCTCGTTCACCGTGGTGTTCGTCGCCGAGCTGGGCGATCTGACCCAGATCTCGACCGCCAACCTGGCCGCCCGCTTCGGCTCGCCGGTGACCGTCTGGCTCGGCTCGCTGCTCGCGTTGTGGACGGTGGCCGGGCTCGCCATCGCCGGTGGCCGCGGCCTGCTGCGGGTGGTCCCGGTCAAGATGATCACCAGGGTGGCCGCCGCCGCGTTCACCGCGCTCGCCGTGCTCAGCCTGGTGGACGTCATCCGCGGCTGATCTGGCAGGCGGGACGACGGGCGGGGCCGGCGCCAGGGTGGCTGTCACGATCCGCGCGGATGCCCCGACGTGCCGCGTGTCCGGCTACGCCGGTACGTATCGGGCTGGACACCGGCGCGGGAGCGGAGCAAAATAACCGCCCCACCACGTTGCCTTCATCGAACACGTGTGCGAACGTTGGCGCGTGGAAGTTCGGATCGTGATCGACGAGCAGGAGTACCTGCTGCCGGCGGACACCGACCCCGACGAGCTGCGCCGCCGGGTGGCGCAGGCCGTCTTCCGCTGCGAGGTCGAGCAGCTGCACCTGGCCGACGGCCGGACGATGCTCGTCAACTGGCGCTCCGTCCGCACGATCCAGATCCGGACCGCCGAGGCCCCCGCCGGCAGCCAGCCGGCTCCCGGCGCGGGCACGGCCCCCTGACGATCACGGTCGCGCGGCGGCCGCCCGGTCGGCCGGTTTCCCCCCGCGCGGCCGTGATCTTCTTCTCCCGGCGTGCGGCCTCCCGGCGGGGCGGGTCCGGCCGGGCCGACGCTGTGCCCTCGACGGTGGCGTGGTCAGATGGGGCCATGCCAGCGACTGCCCGCGGCGGCGCCGCCGTCGCCGACCGAACCACCGAGGTCGCCAGGCGGGTCCGCGCGCTGATGCCGCGGGCCCGCGCCGACCTCGCCGAACTCGTCGCCATCCCGAGCGTCTACCCGTCGCCCGAGTGCGCCCGCGCCGCCGACCGGGTGGCCGCGGTGCTGCGCGAGGTCGGGCTGCCGGACGTGCGCCAGGTGCAGACGCCGGACGGGTCGGTCGCGGTCATCGGGCAACGGCCCCCGGCCCGGCCGGGCGCGCCCACCGTACTGCTCTACGCCCACTACGACATCCAGCCGCCGGGCGACGAGGCAAGCTGGGACAGCCCGCCGTTCGAGCTGACCGAGCGGGCCGGCCGCTGGTACGGCCGGGGCGCCGCCGACTGCAAGGGCAACCTGGTCGCCCACCTCACCGCCCTGCGCGCGGTCGGCGACGAGCCGGCGGCCGGGGTGAAGGTCGTCGTCGAGGGCTCGGAGGAGCAGGGCACCGGCGGCCTGGAGCGGTTCGTCGAGCAGCACCCGGAGGTGCTGGCCGCGGACACGATCGTGATCGCCGACTCGGGCAACGTCGCCGTCGGCGTGCCGACGATGACCACCGCGCTGCGCGGCATGGTGAGCGCGGTCGTCCGGGTCAGCACCGGCACCAGCGGCGTGCACAGCGGCTCGTTCGGCGGGCCGGCCCCGGACGCGCTGCTCGCCCTGGTCGCGATGCTGGCCACGCTGCACGACGCGGCCGGCGACGTGACCATCCCCGGCCTGCCCGGCGGCGGGGTCTGGACCGGCGAGCCCTACCCGCCCGAGCGCTTCCGGGCGGACGCGCACGTGCTGCCCGACGTCGACCTGATCGGCACTGGGACGGTCGCCGACCACCTGTGGGCCCGGCCGGCGCTGACGGTCGTTGGGATGGACTGCCCGCCGCTGGAGGGGGCGCCGTCCGCGGTGCAGCCGTACGCGGCCGCCCGGCTGAACCTGCGGGTCCCGCCGGGGATCGACCCGCGCCACGCCTACGAGCTGCTCGCCGACCACCTGCGGGCCATGGCGCCGTGGAACGTGCGGGTGGAGGTGGAACTCGAGGCCTACGGCTCGCCGTTCTCCGCGGCCACGGACGGCCCGGGCTACCAGGCGATGACCGCGGCGATGGCCATGGCCTTCGGCAGCCCGGTCACGACCATCGGTCAGGGCGGCGCGATCCCGCTGACCAGCACGCTGGCCAACACCTACCCGAACGCCGAGATCATGGTGATCGGCGTCTCCGAGCCGGCGTGCCTCATGCACGCGCCGAACGAGAGCGTCGCCCCCGACGAGATCGAGCGAATCGCCCTGGCCGAGGCCCTCTTCCTGCTCGACTACGACAGCACCGGCCCGGCCGAGCGCTGACGCGTCCCGTCGGCGCGTCGCGCCCGCCCTGTCCCTGGCCCGGCTCACTCGTTCACGACAGCCGCCAACCACAAGCAAAGATCACGGTCCACGCCGTCATGGCAGCTCACGACCACCGTCCGTGACCACTGTCGGCGGCCTCCCGGCCTGGCCTCCGCTGGTCGTGTCGTGGCCGGCGGAGGACGGGCCGGTGCGGCGGCCGCGGGTCGTCGCCCCGGTTGGCCCTGGATGCCGCCTGGTTGCCGCGGTCAGGACCCGATCTGAACCACGACGCCTCTCCTGCCGCCGCGGGCCGGACAACCCAGCGCAACATCCGCAACCGGGCGATGACATGCTTTTCTGCCATGGGGAGGCCGGGGGAGGAGACCATGTCGGCGTCGCCGACGGCGGGCCACGCGCTGCCCGCGCCTGCCGCCACCGAGCCCTCCGCTCCCCAGCCCCAGCC
>JADGHD010000678.1 GCA_019689615.1 Frankia sp.
GGTCGGGGCGCCCCAACCCCCGGGGGGCGGGGCCCCCCCCCCCCCCCCCGCGGGCGCGGGGGGCCCCCACGACCGCGCCCCAGGCGGCGTCGCCGTCGCGCAGCGACGGCAGCACAACCCGGTCGGTCGCCTGCCCGAGCACGTAGGAGGCGCCGACCGTGGTCAGGCCGAACAGGGCGCTGCCGGCGACCGAGATCGCGAACAGCCGCGGTTCCTCGCGGACCGGTATCCCGAGGATCTTCAGCCCACGCCAGATGACCGAGCCGCTCACGCCGCCCGGGCCGCCGTCAGGAGTCGCCACCCCTGCTCCTTCCGCACACCACAACCGCCGCCCGCCGCGCGGCCGCCGGCACACCACCCCGGCGCCGACGGCGGCAGGGCTCGGCGCCACACCCGGGACACGGCGCCGGGCGCTCCCCCGCGGGCCGCGCCCGGCCGCCGGTCGGCGTGCGCCACAACGGCCCGGCGCGTCGCGTCACAAGACGGCGTACCCCTGCCGTCCGCCGGGCGCCGGGCAGGCGCGCCCGGCCCGGGCCAGCGGCTGCTGCCGGGCAAGCGCAGGTAACCACGTAGACCCTGCAACACAACCGCACCCGCCCGCAGTCCCGGGCGGGTCGGGGAGGCGACGAGGGTGGCCTGGCCGTGGTCCGACGGCCCCCGGCCGGGCGACGGCCTGGCGCGCGGGCGGCGCGGGCGGCGCGGCCCTGGCCCGGCGATGGTCAGCGCACCGGGACGTCGGCGGCGCGCAGCGCGGCCTTCACGTCGGCGATCCGCAGGTGGCCGAAGTGGAAGACGCTGGCTGCCAGGACGGCGTCGGCCCCGGCGGCCACGGCCGGGGCGAAGTCGGCCAGCTGGCCGGCACCGCCGCTGGCGATCACCGGGACGTCCACCTCGGCCCGGACGGCGGAGATCATCTCCAGGTCGTAGCCGTCCCGGGTGCCGTCGGCGTCCATCGAGTTCAGCAGGATCTCGCCGGCGCCGAGCTCGACCGCCCTGGCCGCCCAGGCCAGCGCGTCGATCCCGGTGCCGCGCCGGCCGCCGTGCGTGGTCACCTCGAACCGCGGGCCGTCCGGGTCCGGGCAGCGCCTGGCGTCGATCGACAGCACGACGCACTGGCTGCCGAACCGCAGCGCGCACTCCCGCAGCAGCTCGGGGCGGGCGACGGCGGCCGTGTTGATCCCGACCTTGTCGGCGCCAGCCCGCAGCAGCCGGTCGACGTCGTCGGCCGAGCGGACGCCGCCGCCGACCGTCAGCGGGATGAACACCTGCTCGGCGGTCCGGCGGACGATGTCGTACGTCGTCTCCCGGTTCCCGCTCGACGCGGTGATGTCCAGGAACGTCAGCTCGTCCGCGCCCTCGGCGTCGTAGAGCCTGGCCATCTCGACGGGGTCGCCGGCATCGCGCAGGTCGGTGAAGTTGACCCCCTTCACCACCCGGCCGCCGTCGACGTCGAGGCAGGGGATGACCCGGACGGCGACGGTCATCGCGGTTCGCCGTCCGCGCTGGCAGCGGCGGCGGCCTCGGCGCCGGGCACCGGCTCGCCCCGGGCGACGGCCAGCGCCTCCTCAAGGGTGAACCGGCCGGCGTAGAGGGCCTTGCCGACGATCGCGCCCTCGACGCCCGGCACGGTGCGGATCGCGGCGATGTCGGCCAGCGTGGACACCCCGCCGCTGGCGATGACCGGCCGGTCGGTCGCGGCGGTGACCGAGCCGAGCAGCTGCAGGTTCGGGCCGGTGAGCGTGCCGTCCCGGCGCACGTCGGTGACCACGTAGCGGGCGCAGCCGTCGGCGTCGAGCCGGGCGAGCACCTCGAAGAGCTCCCCGCCCTCCCTGGTCCAGCCGCGGGCGGCGAGCGTGGTGCCGCGGACGTCCAGGCCGACCGCGATCCGCTCGCCGACCCGGTCGATCGCCCGGCGCACCCAGTCGGGGTTCTCCAGGGCCGCGGTGCCGACGTTGACCCGGGCTGCCCCGGTGGCCAGCGCGGCGTCCAGCGACTCGTCGTCGCGGATGCCGCCGGAGAGCTCGACCGCGACGTCCAGCGAGCGGACGACCTCGGCGAGCAGCTCGCGGTTGGAGCCGCGGCCGAACGCGGCGTCGAGGTCGACGAGGTGGATCCACTCGGCGCCGGCACGCTGCCAGGCCAGCGCGGCAGCGAGCGGGTCGCCGTAGGAGGTCTCGGTTCCAGCCTCGCCCTGGACGAGCCGCACGGCCTTGCCGTCAGCGACGTCCACGGCGGGCAGCAGGGTGAGCGTCACCCGCCCACCCTATGGGGCCGCAGCCGGTGCCGGTGCCGCGCGCCCGGGCCCGCTACGGCGTCGTCTGTCCCGGCGTGCCGGCGGGCGACGGGGCGCCGGCCGTGCCGGCAGCGGTCGGCGTGCCCTGGCCTGACCCGGCCGGAGTCGCGCTGGCGGCGGGCACGCCGGCCCCGGCGGACGGCTGGGGCGTCGGATTCGCGGACGGTGCCGGCGAGGGCGCGCCCGGCGGGGAGCTGGCCGGGCCGGCCGTCGACGCCGCGGGCGGCCCGTCGGGCGACGCGGTGGCTGGCCCGGCGGACGGCGGCACGCCGGTGGGCGCCGGCCGCGGTCCGTCGGTGGGCTCGGAGGTGGTGGCGATGCCGCCAGCCCCGGTGGCGCTCGGCTGGCCGGGAACGGGCACGTTCGGCGCCGCCAGGGCGACGGGCGGTTCGGCCGCCGCGAGGCGCGTGATGTCGTCGGGGCGGCCGACCGTGCGGTCGGCGGTGCCCGGCTCCCGCGCGGCGGGGCGTGCGCCGCCTGCCCTGGGCACCCACGCACTGGCGGGGTGCTCCATGCTCGCCAC
>JADGHD010000679.1 GCA_019689615.1 Frankia sp.
GCCGGGGGGGGGTGGGGGGGGCGGGCGCCGGGGGGGCCCAGCGCGGGGGGCGCCGCTGCGTCACCGGGCCGACGCGTCACCGGGCCGACGCGTCACCGGGCCGACCCGTCACCGGGCCGACGGCACGCTGCCCGCGCCGGCGTCCGCTCCCGTTCGGCCGGCCTCGCCATCCGGTGACACCGCCGCGCCAGGGCCTCCGCCGGCGGACGGCGGGGGAACGGCGCCCACCGGCGGCGAACCGTCGCCGCCGGCCCCGGGCGCCACCGCGCCACCGGTGCCCTCCTCGGCGTCGTGGCCGCCGTCGGCCGGGCGTGGGGTGACGAGCGACCAGATCAGCGAGGCGGCGAGCACCACCGCGATGACGGCGAGCGAGACGCTGACCGGGATGTGCCAGACGTCGGAGAGCAGCATCTTCACGCCGATGAAGGCGAGGATGACGCCCAGGCCCGTGCCCAGGTGGTGGAAGCGGTCCAGGGCGCCCGAGAGCAGGAAGTACAGCGAGCGCAGGCCGAGGATCGCCAGCGCGTTCGCCGAGTAGACCAGGAAGGTCTCGTCGGTGACCGCCAGCGCCGCCGGCACGGAGTCCACGGCGAACAGCACGTCCGCGGTCTCCACCGCGACCAGTACCGCCAGCAGCGGCGTCGCCATGAGCACGCCGTTGCGCCGCAGCAGGAACCGCTGCCCCTCGTAGGTGTCCGTGACCGGGATGACCTTGCGCATCAGCCGCAGCGACCGGCTGCGCGCCGGGTCCACCTCGACGCCCGTGCCCCGCAGCATCTTGAACGCCGTGTAGAGCAGGAAGGCGCCAAAGATGTAGAGCACGGCATGGAAGGCGTGCAGCAGCGCCACGCCCGCGACGATGAACGCGAACCGCAGCACCAGCGCGCCGAGGACCCCGTAGAACAGCACTCGGTGCTGGTACTCCCGGGGCACCCGGAAGTAGCCGAAGATCAGCGCGAAGACGAAGAGGTTGTCGACGGACAGGCTCTTCTCCAGCAGCCAGACCGCCGTGTACTCCCCGGCCGCGCTCGGGCCCTGCCAGGCCCAGATGACGAAGGCGAACCCGACGCCGAGGCCCACCCACAGGGCGGTCCAGGCCGCGGCCTCGCGGAAGCCGATGACGTGCGCCCTGCGGTGCGCCAGCAGGTCGATGGCGAGCAGGGCCAGCAGGACGGCGACGAAGGTCGCCCAGACCCAGAACGGAACGTGCATCGGCGTCAGCGCCCGAACCGACCGAGGCCGGACGGCGCGATCGTGCGGCCCCGCAGCGGGGCGGTCTCGATCGCGCGGGTGATGTCCTGCGGCTCGACCAGGCCGACGGGGGTCGGCCGGCCCTTGTCATCCTCGCTCACGACGAGGATCACGCCGGCGGACGGGTGCGTGGCGAGCCTGGGGGTGACGGCCGCCAGCGGCTCGTCCGGGCGCGCGGTGGCGACGGCGGACAGCGGGATGGTCACCCGGCTGACCCGGGCCAGCGTGCGGTCGTCCATCGGGATCGCGGCCAGCGCCCGCAGCGCGGCGATGCCGGACAGTGTGCCGTCGAACTCGTGCACGGTGAACACCGACTGCCGGGACGGCAGCGCGACCTCGTCGAGCGCCGCGCCGACGGTCTGCCAGGACGACAGCCGCGGCGGCGGCGGGGACATCACATCCCGGACGAACACCCCGTCGAGCGCGGTGGTCGCCCGCTGCTGCACCTGGGCGAGCCGGGACGCCCCGAGCGTCATCCAGCCCAGCAGCACGGCCCACAGCCCGATCAGGCCGACGACGAAGCAGGCCGCCACGCCGATCGCGATCAGCGTCCAGCCGGTGACTACACCGACCCGGGCGACGACCGCCTCGGCCCGGCTCTCGTCGCCACCGCGGCGCCGCACGAGCGAGGCGAGCACCCGCCCACCGGGGCTGCGCGGCGTCGGCAGCAGGTCGACCAGCGTGATCAGCAGCGTGAACGTACCGACCCAGAGCAGGACCTGGCCGGCGAGCGCCAGCGTGTCACCGGGCAGGAACACGCCGAGCACCACGAGCGCGGCGCCAAGCAGGCCGGTGGTGAGCAGGCCGGCGCGGGCGATCGCCCCGTCCGCCTTCGGGCTGACCGGGCTGGTCTGTCCGGCCTCGCCACGCTGGGCTGTCGGGTCGATGGGGGTGGCGGCGCCGCCGCCCACCCAGGGGATCGCGCGCGTCGGGTCGGTGTCGACACCGCCGGACCAGCGCCGCGGCCGGGCGATCAGCAGCCGGCTGCCCAGCGCGCCGAGCATGATGCCGGCGACGGTCACGCCGTTGCGGCGCGCCGCCCGGGCCCGCATCAGGTCCGCCGCCAGCAGGATCGCCACCAGCAGGATCGCGCCGAGCAGGCCGGCGCTGAGATAGGAGGAGGTCGGCCGGTCCGGTACGGCGACCGGGAGCGTCAGCCAGCCCAGCAGGGCGGTGACGATCGCCACCGCGACGGCGAGCCCTGGACGCACGATGATCCGGGGCAGTCGCCCGCCGCGGTCCGCGTCGTGGGTGGTCATGGTGCTTCGCAACTCCTTCGCGGTGGTCCCTCGGGCCGGTCGGCTGAGGGCGCCGGGGGGCGGGTGCCCTGGCCGGCTGGCGGTGCCATGGTTTTCAACGTCTGGCCTGCCCTTCAGTTTCCCGGCAGACACCGCGCGGACTCCGCGACTTTCCCTACCATCTGCTTGCCGGAAGTCGGCAACAACGGACGTGGCGCTGGGCTGGCCAGCACCCCGGGAGGACGGCTGGCCAGCGGCATGAGACAGCCTGACCAGGCAGTTGGCGGCGGGTGGGAGGGCCGGAGGCGATGCCAGTGGGG
>JADGHD010000680.1 GCA_019689615.1 Frankia sp.
GCCCTGCGCCGTCCGGCCGGCCGTTCGGGGCAGCGCCGGCAGGGGGCCCGCCGGGCCCGCCGGTCGTGCCGGGGCCGTGGGCGGCGCCGGTCGCGGCCCCGGTTCGGTCCGGGCGGCGGCGCTGGCTGATCATCGGCGCGGCGGCCGGTGTCTTCCTGGCCGCGGCCGCCGCGACCGGGACCGTGCTCGCCACGATGCTCACGTCCGACGACGCGTCGCCCACGGTGGCGGCGCCGACGGTGAGCCTGCCGCCGGCCGCCGCGACCGACGTGCTGCCGGGCGCGTGGACCCCGGGGCAGATCGAGCTCGCCGGCCGGCTGGACCCGGCGGCGCTGGCGGACTGCCGGCCGAACCCGGTCCCGGGCAGCCCGGCGGTCAGCGCGGCGCTGTTCTGCGTCGCCGAGGACGGCCGGCTGGTCTCCGTGTTCGGCTACCCGGACGTCGAGTCGGTGCGCGCCGACATCCGCACCCGCTCGGCGGCGGCCGCGCAGACCGACGGCGACTGCGCCGGCGGCGAGGACGCGGTCTTCGAGTGGGACACCGGCGACAGCACCCCCGTCGGCGGGACCGTGATCTGCCACGCCCGCGGCGACCAGCACTTCCTGTACTGGACCGTCGACGAGGACCGGGCCGCGTTCCTGGCCTACGACGCCGACCCGGCCGCCCTGTACGCCTGGTGGGAGACCTTCGAGCCGCTGTAGCGCTGGCTGGCGCCGAACCCGGTGATACCGGGCGCCGGGCGGCCACCCGGGCGGCGGGCAACGATCCGCGACGCTGGGACGTCATCTGGACATGCGGCGCGCACGGGTGGTGGCTCTGGCGGTCGGCGTGGCTGTCGTCACCGGCACGGTGCTGGCGGTCGTCCTCACGAGCGGCGACGGCGGCGAACCGGCGGCCGGGCAGCAGGGGCCAGAGCCGTCCGGGGCGGCCAGCGCGACGACGCCGGCCCCGGTGGCGACGGGCGACGGCCTGACGGAGGCGGAACGGGCGCTGGTCGCCACGCTCGGCCCGCTGCGGGTCCGCGACTGCGTCCCGGCACCGGCCGACCGGGTCAGCGCCCCGGACGGCGTCGGCATCGGCCCGGACGACGGCATCGACGCCGCCGTCGTCTGCCAGACCCTGGTCGTGGCCGGCGAGCCGGGGCCGGCCGAGGTCGTCGCCCGCCACTACCGCGACCAGACGGCGATGGAGGACGACGTCGCCCGCCGGACCGCCGTCATCGCCGACGTCGGCAGCTGCGCCGCCGGTGAGCCCAGCACCGAGACCTGGGGCCGGTCCACCCGCCGGCTCGGCACGTTCCTGTGCGACCGCCCGGCCGGCGCCGACGGCCCGCTCGACATCTTCTGGACGGTCACGGCCGACCAGACCGCCCTGTCCGCGAGCTCCCCGGACGCCGCCGGCCTGATCGCCTGGTGGCGCGACTTCACCAAGCCCTGACGGCCGCCGGGCGGACGGACGGCCGCCGCCCGCGCGGGCGGTCAGCCGATCCGGCGGTACTGCTCCTCACGCAGCTCGTAGAGCGTCTGGTGGACCTTCTCCACGTGCGGGACGCTGATCAGCACCACCTGGCCGCGCTCGCCGGCGCTCTCGATGGTCAGGGTGCCGGAGCCGAGAATCCGCTCCGGCAGCGTGTGGTGGAACGCGATGTCGTTGATCCGGACCAGGGGGATGTCCCGGCCGGTGCGGGTCAGCACGCCCTCGCGCAGCACCACCCGCTCCGAGGTGACGACGTAGTGGGTGGTGATCCAGCGCAGCCACGGCAGGACCGTCAGGTAGAACAGGCCGACCACGGCGGCGATCAGGACCAGGTACTGGGCCGGCTTCTGGGCGAAGCCGAGGGCGTCCGGCATGAAGAAGACCCCGAGCACGGCGGCCGCGAGCACCGCCGCCGCGGCCAGGACCGGCCCCACCAGCCGCACCCAGTGCGGGTGCAGGTTCAGGACGACGTGCTCGTCGTCGGTCAGGATGTCCTCGGGAAATCCCACGGGAACGATCGTCGCATCACGGGGCGCTCGGTCGTAGATGGACCACGTCGGCCGCGCTGTAGGCATGACCGGCGACGACGAGCCGCCCGGAGTCGTCCACGTCCTCGGCGAGCCCGCTGACCCGCTCGCCGTTCGGCAGGTCGAGCCGCACGTGGCGGCCCAGCGTGGCGCAGACCGCGCGGTAGGCGGGGCGGGCGGCGGCCGGGTCGCGCTCGAACCCGGCCAGCGCCGCGGCCAGGTCGGTCAGCAGCGCGGCGAGCAGCTCCGTGCGGCTGGGCACCGCCGCGGCGGCGCCGCGGGCGGCGAGCTCGGCGAGGCTGGTGCCGCCCGTTGGCAGCTCGGCGGCGCGGGTGTGCACGTTCAGCCCGAACCCGATCACCACGCCGGGCCGGGCGGCGCCGGTGCCGGCGCCCGGCGGGACCACCGCCGGGGCGGTGTACACGAGCTCGGCGAGGATACCGGCCAGCTTCTCGCCGTCCACCTGGACGTCGTTCGGCCACTTCAGCCACGCGGGGACGGCCCAGCGGGCGCGCAGCGTGCCGACGATGGCGGTGCCGGTCACCATTGGCAGCCAGCCCAGCCGGCTCATCGGCACGGCCGGGCGGGTGAGCAGGGAGACGGTCAGCCCGCCGCCGGGCGGGGAGGTCCACGACCGGTCCATCCGGCCGCGCCCGGCGTGCTGGCGCTCGGCCGCGACGACCAGCCCGCTCGGCTCGCCGGCCCGGGCCCGCCCGGCCACGTCGACGTTCGTGGACCCGGTCTCGGCGACCACCTCCACCCGCAGCCCGGCCGGCCGGGCCGCCGCCGCCCACGCCGCCGGG
>JADGHD010000681.1 GCA_019689615.1 Frankia sp.
GCCCCGGCGTGCCGCCGGGGCCGCTCAGGTCACGCTGCGGTGGGGAGACGACGGCGAGCGAGCCGACGCCCGCCTCCTGGGCCGGGACCACGTTCATCACCACGCTGCTCGGGTAGGCCACCCGCCCGCCCGGCACGTACAGTCCGACCCGGTCGACCGGGACCCACTTCTCGGTCACCGTGGTACCCGGCGCGACCTCGATCGTCACCGGCTCGCGCAACTGCGCCCGGTGGACCAGCCTCGTCCGCCGGATCGCCTCGGTCAGCGCGTCCCGCACCGCCGGGTCCAGGTTCGCCGCGGCCCGCTCCAGCGCGTCGGCCGGCACCCGCAGCGAGGCCGGGCGGACCCGGTCGAGGCGCTCGGTGGCGTCCAGCACGGCGGCGTCGCCGCGGTCGCGGACGTCGTCACAGATCGGCCGGACCGCCTCGGCGGCGTCCTCGACGTCCATCGCGGCGCGCGGCAGCCGCTGACGGATCTCGGCAGGTGACGGAGCCTCGCCGCGGAGGTCCAGCCTTCTCCACACGCTGACGAGGGTATCGGCCACTGCGTCCGGATCGCCGATCTCCGCGTTCGCAACACCACACAGTTGTCCCGCTCGCGTCGCTCACTGGTCCGCGTCTGGTTGCTGAGGGCACAGTGGGACAGGTCGGATCGTTGCGTCCGCAACGGGCCGGTCGCGCAACGGAAGGGGCAAGGTGGCACCCTGTGGGGGTGACTTTCGGCGAGGACGCCTTCGCACCCGGCTCGCCGAGCCCGCGGACAGGCCCCGGTGTCCACCCGACCGAGCCCACGTCACCGGCCGAGCCGGCGGCCGCCGAGCCGCGCGCGCAGCCCACGCCGCCCGGCGCGGCCAGGCTGGCGGAGCTGCTCGCCGGCTACGGCGCCTACGCCCGGCCGGTGCGCGCGCTCGTCGCGCGGCTGGTGGCCCCGCCGGCGCCCGGGACGGCCGGGCGCCCCGGCGCGCCGCTGGGACAGGCCGCGGTCGGGCGGCTGGTGCGCGAGCACGGCCTGGCGCGGCGGACCGTCGAGGAGGTGCTCGCGGCGCTCGGCGACGACGTCGAGGACGACCCGCTGGCCGGGCCACGGGTCCGACCGGACCGGGTGGCCGGCTACCAGCGGCTGGCCGGCGCCGGCTGGCTGCCGCCGGCGACGGCCGCGGCCGCCACCGCGGCCTGGCCCGGCCTGCCGGGCGACGGGCTGGCGGTGCGCGCGGACCAGGTGGCGACCATGCGGGAGCTGATCGCCGCGGCGCCGCGCCCGCGCGCCGACCTGGACCACGTGCCGGCGACGGCCGAGACGGTGGCCCGCCGGGCGCAGTGGCTGGGCGCTGCCTACGACCTGGCCGGGCGCACCCTGCTGTGCCTCGGTGACCACGACCTGACCTCGCTGGCCGCGGCCGCCGCCATCCCCGGGCTGGGGGTGGTCGTCGTCGACGTCGACGACGACCTGCTCGCCTTCCTGGACGAGCAGGCCAGCGCCCGAGGGCTCGCCATCCGCTGCTACTTCGCCGACCTGCGGTTCGGCCTGCCGCCGGCCGTGGCCGGCACGGCCGACCTGGCCTTCACCGACCCGCCGTACACGCCGGCCGGGGTCGCGCTGTTCTGCGCCCGCGGCGCGGAGGGGCTGCGCGACCGGGAGCACGGCCGGGTGCTGCTCGCCTACGGGTTCAGCGACCGCACCCCGACGCTCGGCTGGAAGGCCCAGCGCGCGCTCGGCGACGCCGGCTTCGCGATCGAGGCGCTGCTGCCCGCGTTCCACGCCTACGACGGCGCCGAGGCGATCGGCGCGCGGGCCGGCCTCTACGTCTGCCGGCCAACCCAGCACACCTGGCGGCTGCTGGAACGCGCGGCCAGCGGCCACGGCGGGCTGCTCGCCGCCGCCGGCACCGCCGCCCGCGAGGGCGACGAGCGGACCGCGATCTACACCCGGGGCCGGGGCGCCGAGGAGAGCGCACCGCGCCAGCTACCGCAGCCCGCGGCGCGCGCGCTGCTGTCCGCCGCGGCCGCCGCCACCGCCCGCCCCGACGGCCCCGGCCAGCTGGTGCTCGTCGGCGACCTGCCGGCGGACGCGGCCCCGGCCGCGGAGCACGCGGACAAGGACAAGAAGGACAAGGACGAGAAGAAGGTGGCGACGGCGCACGTGCTGCTGCCGACCGTGCTGGCGGGCGGGCTGCCCCCGGCGGCCCGGGCGCACCCGCCGGTCGCCGTCGCCGCCGACCTCACCGACGACCCGGGCGGCTGGCTGCCCCGGCTGCTGCTGGCGACGAACGCCGACGCGCTGGCGGCCGCCGTCCGCGCGGACCACCCCGCCGACCTGACCGGCCTGCTCGCCGCGGTGGCGCCGAAGTGGACGCCGGCCGGCGAGGCCGGCGCCGAGCGGCTGCCCGGCCGGCTGCGCATCCTCGCCTTCGCCACGACCGACCCGGACACGCTCGCCCCGGCCGCCCGGCTGCGGCGCTGGCTGCTCGACCGGGCCCACGGCCGGATCGGCAACGTCTGGCGGGAGGGCCTGATCCGCCACGCCCGCCAGGCCCACGCGGTGACGCTGACCAGGCGGGCTGCCCTGGCCGTGGCCGAGGCCGCGCTGGCCGGGGTGACCGGCTGGGGCGGCCGCGACCCGCTGGGCCTGCTCCAGGCGCGCCTGGTCGACCTGCCCACGGCGGCGCTGGCCGGGCTGCTGGCCGCGGTCGACCGCTCGGCCGCGCCCGGCGGCCCCGGCTGGCCTGGCGAGGCAGCCGAGGAGGCGCAGCCGGTCCCGGCTCTCTCTCTTAAACACATCTGACGCTGCCCAGCATATGCAGAG
>JADGHD010000682.1 GCA_019689615.1 Frankia sp.
ACGCTGATCGTCGCGGCTTGGGCGTCGCCCTGGCTGGCGGTGGCGGCCGTACTGGCTGTGCTGCCTGTGCTGGTGCAGCCGGTGGCTGGCAGAGCGCCAAGCGCGGCGAGCGCGATGCCGTGGCGAGCAGCCGGCGAGCGGCGGATGGGCGTCCGCGTGGACTCCGTTGTCTGTCCGCGCGCCGCGGTGGCGTCACGGTGAACCTCCCTGGGCGGCGGCGGCTTCGTGCCGTCGATACACGGCAGCTTCGGGGGCGGGGCGTCCCTCGGTCATGGGCCTTGGCGTCCCGCATTTGTCGGGACAAGGACCGGGACGCTTCCTCCTGTCGGCCGGGCCCTGGGGATTGAGCCTGGTGGCGCAGAGTGAGGCCGCCGAGCGGTCAGGCCCAGAGCGTCGCGCGGTGACGTCCAAGGCGATGAGCCGTCGGCACCAGTGCGTGCGGTTGTCGGTGCCCGGGTCAGCCCAGCGAGGCTCTGCGCGTTGGCCGGGTGCTCCGGCTCCTTCATGTGGGCCGGCGTACTTCTTCACTGGTTGCCAGAGGGTTCCGTCTCTCGATCAGCGACGCTGTCTGCGGCACGATGGACGTGTGGTTGGAGCCGTCCCGGTATCCGACGCTTCGGCTCGCCCCGCCGGTGCCCGGCTGGTGGGGGTGTTCGAGGCGATGGTGCACCGGATTCTGCTGACGTTGCTGCTGCTCGCGCTCACCGTCGTGGTGGTGTTGGGCGTCGTGCCGGTGCTGGCCGCCTCGGCTCCCGAGGCGGAGGAGCCGCTGGTCGTCGGGGCTCTGCTCGTGGTCGGCCTGCAGATGTTCCATGGCCGGGCCCGGTGGCTGGTGGACTGGCTGCTGCGGGGTGAGCGGGGGGATCCGGCGGCGGCGGCGTACAGAGTCGCCAGCACTCTAGGGAACGGCGGCGGAGACGTTGAGGCGGTGCTGCGCGCGATGGCGGTGCCGTTGCGGTTGGGCTACGCCGAGGTCGGTGACGCCTCCGGTGTCGTGGTGGCGTCCTTCGGCGGCCGGGTGCGGGACGCGGCGACGTTCCCTATCCACTACGGGACGCGCGATCTGGGGACGCTGCGGGCGGCGGGCCGTTGGGGCGCCCCGCTGACCCGCGCCGACGAACGGCTTCTCGGGTCGTTGGCGGTCCAGCTTGGGGTTGTCCTGCACGCCCTGTCCCTGGCCGCCGAGCTGCGGGTCGCGCGCAGTGGGCTGGTTCGCGCGCGGGAGGACGAGCGGGCGCGGCTGAGTCGGGACCTGCACGACGGGCTGGGGCCGGCGCTGGCCGGGATCGCGTTGGGGGTGGACGCCGTGCGGGCCGCGCAGGCCCGCAACACGGCCAGGGTGCCGGCGCTGCTGGCCGACGTCCGGGCGGATGTCACCGGTTGCGTCGAGGAGGTCCGTCGCATCGTCGCCGATCTGCGTCCGCTCCGCCTGGACCAGGTTGGCCTGGCGGCTTCGCTGCGCCAGGCGACCGGCGCCCTCGCCCGCGGCGAGCGTCCGACGGTGCACGTCGAGGCGGATGGCCTGCCGGAGCTGCCCGCGGCCGTGGAGGTGGCCGCGTACCGGATCGCTACCGAGGCGGTTACCAACGTAGTACGCCACGCCGAGGCCGAGCGTGTCGAGGTCATGCTGCAGGCCGCCGGCGCAGTGCTCGTCGTCGAGGTTCGCGACGACGGCCGGGGCGGCGCTGCGGAGCGGTCGGGCGGCAACGGGCTGCGCACGATGCGCGAGCGTGCCGAGGAGATCGGCGGCAGCCTGACGGTGTCCGCGGGTGACGACGGGCGCGGAACCCGGATCATCGCCTCACTGCCGTGGCGGCCGGCTTGACCGGCCCCCGGGTGGTGGTTGTGGATGACCATCCTGTCTTCGTGAAGGGGCTGGTCACGGCGTTCGCCGAGCTCGGCGGTGTGGACGTCGTGGGTACGGCGGCCACAGTCGCGGATGCCCTTCGGGTGAGCGCCGAGCAGCGGCCCGATGTGGTGCTGATGGACCTGAGCCTGCCCGACGGCGACGGTGTGGCGGCCACCCGGGCGTTGCTGGCCGCGTATCCGACGCTGGCCGTGCTGGTTGTCAGCATGTACGACGACGATGCCACTGTCGCCGACACTCTCGCCGCGGGGGCCCGGGGCTATCTGGTGAAGGGTGCGCAGGCGCAGGAGATCGCGCAGGCCGTTCTCGTCGCCGCGGCCGGCGGTGTCGTGTTCGGCGCGGCGCTCGCGGAACGGGTCACCCGCCGGCTCGCGAGCCCGCCCGCGGCGTCGCTGCCCGGCCTGTCCGCCCGCGAGGTCGAGGTGCTCGCGCTAATGGCCGAGGGCCACGGCAATGCGGAGATCGCCCGACGGCTGGTGCTGTCACCGAAGACGGTCCGCAACCACGTGTGGAATGTGGTGCACAAACTCGGCGCCGCCGACCGTCAGGACGCCGCCCGCCGTGCCCGCGAGGCCGGCCTCGGCCCGAAGAACGGCCGAGCATCCGGCAGCACCCCGCGGCCCTCTACCCGCCGTCCGCCGGCCCCGGCGGGCGTCCCACCGAACGCGGGACACCAGAGCCGATGACGGTGGGACGCAAGCCCGACGACCGTGGCGGCGACACGGCGGCAACCGGCCGCCCCATCCTGCGGAGAATCCGATGATTCGACGTCACCCCGGCCGCGTCCTCGGCGTGCTGGTCCTGCTCGATGTACTGCTGCTGCTCCTGTCGGGCCCGGGTAAGGACGACAACGACGGAGTCTGGTACTACCTGTCCACCATCGGCTGGCTTGGGTTCCTGCTCGGCGCCCTGGCGACCGTTGTGCTCG
>JADGHD010000683.1 GCA_019689615.1 Frankia sp.
GTGCCGGGACCGGCGGTGCCGGAAGTGGCGGCGCCGGGGCTGGCGGTGCCGGGGGTGCCGGCGCGAGCGGGGGTGGCGCGGGCTCCGGCGGGTCGGCCGGGTGAGTGCCGCGGTGGCGCGCCGCCGGGTGTGACGGCGCGTCACCCGCCCAGAGCCGCAGGGTCACCGGGGGAGTGCGCACCGCCGCCGTTGGCTGAAAGGATGCTGAAGATCGGGGGAGATGTGGCTGAGCATCCGCTCACGGCTGACCGTCCGGCCCATGACCAGAGCAGACTGGGCACGTGCGGGTACTCGTTGTGGATGATGACGCCGCGGTCCGGCAGTCGCTGGAACGGTCGCTGCGGTTCGAGGGCTACGAGGTCGCCACTGCCGCCGACGGGGCCGCCGCGCTGGACCTGATCGCCAGGGACCGGCCGGACATCGTCGTGCTCGACG
Organism: Frankia sp.; assembly: GCA_019689615.1. Classification (GTDB taxonomy): domain Bacteria; phylum Actinomycetota; class Actinomycetes; order Frankiales; family Frankiaceae; genus Pseudofrankia. The sequence continues at coordinate 436 of JADGHD010000683.1, forward strand.
TGATGATGCCGCGGATGGACGGGCTGGAGGCCTGCCGGCAGCTGCGTGCCCGCGGCGACGACCTGCCCGTGCTCATGCTCACCGCCAGGGACGGCCTGGCCGACCGGGTCAGCGGGCTGGACGTGGGCGCGGACGACTACCTGGTCAAGCCGTTCGCGCTGGAGGAGCTGTTCGCCCGGCTGCGCGCGCTGGCCCGCCGCTCCGCGCTCGCCGCCCGCGCCACGACCCGCGGGCAGGGGGCCGCGCCGGTCGCCCCCACCCCGGCGCCGCTCAGCTACGCCGGGGTGACGCTGGACCCGGGCAGCCGGCAGGTCAGCCGCAACGGCCGGGAGCTCACCCTGACCAAGACCGAGTTCGAGCTTCTGGAGCTTTTCCTGACCCACCCCCGGCAGGTACTGTCCCGCTCCATGATCATGGAGCGGGTCTGGGGGTACGACTTCGGGCCGTCGTCGAACTCGCTGGAGGTGTTCGTGAGCTACCTGCGGCGCAAGCTGGAGGCCGCGGGCGAGCCACGGCTGCTGCACACCGTCCGCGGCGTCGGCTACGTGCTGCGTGAGCCCACCGGCTCGCCGACGCGGGAGGCGGTCCAGTGACCGGCCGCACCGGGCTCCCGACGCCGCGCCGCGGCCGCGGCCAGTCGCCCAGCCCGCAGCGCGCCGCGCTCGACCGAGCACCCATCGAGCGAGCACCCGGAGTGCCGTGACCAGCGGGCCCGGTACCTCGGCCGCCTTCGTGCTCGGCGCGTCTGGCGGCAGCCAGCCCGCGTCCGGCCGGCCAGCGCCCAGCCGGCCGGTCGGTGGTGGCCCGAACCCCGGCGGCCGCGCCGTCGGCACCGGCGGGCCCGACGGCCGCTGGGTGGGCGGGACCGGCGGCCGCCCGCCGGACCGGCGCCCGTGGCTGTCCCGGCTGGCGCTGCGCAACCGGATGGCGCTGCTGGTCGGTGTCGCGGTGACCGCGGGCATCGCGGTGGTCGCCGGCGTCTCGATCGCCGTCACCAACGTCGTCCTGCGCAACGCGATCGACGAGCAGCTGCTCCAGCAGGCCAACGCGGCCACCAAGCAGATCCGCGTGTTCGAGGACCCGGGCGACCCGGCCACCGACGCCGACGACCGCATCCTGGTCATCACCAGCGGCGCCGGCCTGCCGATCCAGATGGTCCAGCGCGACGGCCGGATCCTGGAGCCCCGCTACGGCCTGGACGACTACATCGCGCTGCCGGTCGACGCCAAGGACGAGGCGATCGCCCGCAACCAGTCCGGCTACCGGCTGCGCACGGCGACGATCAACGGCACGGAGTACCGCATCGCCACCGTCGCCGTGACCATCACCACCCAGCAGCTGCTGGCCCAGGGCGTGGGGAACGAGGAGCGCCCGCGCCCGGACCTGGCCCTGGCGCTGCAGATGGCGCGGCCGATGAACGACGTCACCAAGACCCTGCGCGACCTCGGCCTGGTCATGCTGACGGTCGGGTTCGTCGGGGTGGCCGGCTCGATGCTCGCCGGCATGCTGGTGGCCCGTGCCGCGCTCAAACCGGTCGACGCGGCAGCCGCCGCGGCCGAGGAGGTCGCCCGCACCCAGGACCTGTCCGCGCTGATCCCGGTGACCGGCAGCGACGAGGTCGCCCGACTGGCGGAGAGCCTGAACAGCATGCTGCGGGCCCTGGAGTCGTCCAAGGCCCGACAACGCCAGCTGGTCGACGACGCCAGCCACGAGCTGCGCACCCCGCTGACCAGCCTGCGCACCAACATCGAGCTGCTGCTGCGCGCCGAGGCGAACCCGAACCGGGCCCTGCCGGCCGCCGACCGCGCCGCCCTGCTGCGCGACGTCGACGCCCAGATCCGCGAGCTCGCCGGCCTGGTCAGCGAGCTGGTCGAGCTGGCCCGCGACGAGCTGCCGATCGAGGAGGTCGAGCGGCTCGACCTCGCCGAGGTGGTGGCCGCCGCGGTGGCCAGGGCCCGCCGCCGGGCGACCGCCAAGGGCATCGTCATCGAGGCCACGGCGACCAGCTCGTGGGTCGACGGCCGGCCCAGCATGCTCGAGCGTGCGGTCACCAACCTGCTCGACAACGCGGTCAAGTTCTCCCCGCCCGACTCCACGGTCCGGGTGACCACGGCGGACGGCGAGGTGATCGTCGCCGACCAGGGCCCCGGCATCGCCGTCGAGGACCGCCAGCACGTCTTCGAGCGCTTCTGGCGGGCCACCGGCGCGCGCAGCCTCCCCGGCTCCGGCCTTGGGCTGGCGATCGTCGCCGACGCGGTCCGGATGCACGGCGGCATGGTCACGGCCGGCGAGGCCACCGGCGGTGGCGCGCTGCTGCGCATGACCCTGCCCACGGTCCCCGCCCCGCCCCTCGCGGT
>JADGHD010000684.1 GCA_019689615.1 Frankia sp.
GGCCACCGGGGGCACCGGGCACGCCCGGGCCGACCGGCCCACCGACGCCGGGACCGGGCGGCACCGGCCACTGCGCCGACGGCTGCTGCGCCGGCCAGGGCTGGCCAGCGCCCAGGGGCGCGCCCCACGCCTGGGCTGGCGGCGGTGCCCCCCAGCCCGGATGGCCCGTGGGCGCCCCGGGTGACCCGTCGCCCACCGGGGGCGACGGCTGGGCCGGCGGAGCCGCCTGCTGGCCTGGCGCGGCCTGGTCCGCGTCCGCGTCGGACGGCCTCGCCCACGGCGAGCGCTCCGCGGACCCCGTCCGCTCCGGCGGCTGCTGCCCGGTCACGCCGGACCCCCCAACCTGTTCATGCTGTGCCGCTACTTCCGCTCCGGCCCCCGGCGCGCCGGGCCGGGCGGGGTGGCGGCCGGGCCGACGGAGGCGCCGACGGCCCGGACGAAACGTCAGACCGGCCGGCGCTCGATCTGGATCTCCTGGATCACCACGTCGGTCTTCGGCCGGTCCATCGCCCCGGTCGGGACCTTGCTGATGGCGTCGACGACCTCGGTGCCGCGGGTGACCTCACCGAAGATCGTGTGCTTGTGGTTGAGCCAGTCGGTCGGCGCGACCGTGATGAAGAACTGGGAGCCGTTCGTGCGCGGGCCGGCGTTCGCCATCGCCAGCAGGTACGGCCGGTTGAACACCAGGTCCGGGTGGAACTCGTCGCGGAACTTGTAGCCGGGGCCGCCGCGGCCGGTGCCGAGCGGGTCACCGCCCTGGATCATGAAGCCGGGGATGACCCGGTGGAAGATCGTGCCGCTGTAGAGCGGGGTGCCGGTGACCTTCTGGCCGGTCTTCGGGTCGGTCCACTCCTTCTCCCCCGTCGCCAGACCGACGAAGTTGTTGACCGTGATCGGCGCGTGGTCCGGGAACAGGCGGACCTCGATATCCCCCTGAGTCGTGCGCAGCGTCGCGTACAGCTCCTCCGCCATGTGCCTCTCTTCTCTGCGTTTCGCGGACCCCTCGGTCCGCGTCGGACACACGCCACCGGCCCGCCGCGAGGTCCTCGTTGTCCTTATCGGAAGACGCCCGCGGTCCGTCCGGCGTTCCCAGGCCGGTGCGATGGGACGGGGATCCCGGTCGACGGCCAGCGGGCCAGCGGCGGGTGCGGCACGGCCGGCCCACCACGCCCGCCAGGGGTGCAGCACTCGTTCGGGCAGCCTCTGTCGATCGTAGACGCTGGCCCGGACGACCAGGGCTGGCCGACCGGCCGGGCGTGTGGCCCGTCCGGCGACAGCCGGGCGCCGGCTCGCCGGCGGACGGCCGAACGGCGGCAGGCCGGGCGAAGCTCCCCACGCCGGCCCGCGGTGACGGCGTCCGCGCGACAGGAGCGCCTCGACGCGTAAGAGTGCTGCCAGCACCACGCAGAGTGACGGTGTTCGGTCGCGGCGAAGCCGGACACGCACCGAAAGGGAGAGCAATGGGAAGCAGCTTGCGGGACCGGTTCTCACACACCACGGATGCGGTGCCGGTCCGTCGTCGCGGCATGGAGGAGATCACACAGCGCCGGGGGCGCAGCGCCATGCGGCTGCGCTGGCCGGTCGAGGTCGAGGAGTACATCCCCGGGCAGGCCGCGCACGGTGGCGGCCACGGGCTGCCCGAGATGGCGCGCGGCGCCGCCGGGGCCGCGGCCCGGGCCGGCCAGCAGGTCGGGCAGCAGGTCGGCCAGCGGGCCGCCCGCGCCGGGCTGTGGGGCGCACGGGCCGGTCAGACGGCGGCTACGGCGACCTGGGACGCTGGCAACGCTCTGTACAACCGGATGTCGGACATCTCCAGCAAGGGCGCGCACGGTATGGGCGGGCTCGCCGAGCGCGGCGCCCGCGGCGGCCGGCACCTGCTGGAGGGTGGCCGGCACGCGATGGAAGAAGGTGGCCGGCACATGATGGAGAACGCCCAGACCGGGATGATGCTCGCCCGGCGCGCCGCCCGGCTCTCCGGCCGTTCGGTCCGCCGGATCGAGGAGGCCAGGGGCAACGCCCGGCTGACCGCCGAGCGCGCGCGGGCCGCGAGCGAGATGGCGCTCGAGCGCGGCCAGTCCCGCCGGGCGATGCGCGCCGAGCGCAGGGCAGCCCAGCGCGCCGAGAAGGCGCAGCAGGTGCTGGAGGAGCGGCTGGCCAGGGCCGAGCGCAAGCTGGCCCGGGTGCACCGGCGCCGCCGCCGCGGGCTGGGCATGCTGGTGCTCGCGGCCGTGGGTATCGGCGCCGGCGTGGCCATCCGCCGCTACCTCAACCAGCCCGTCGACGAGGGGCTGCGCCGCCCGTCCGAGGAGCGCGGGCAGATGGCCGGCCAGCCGGGGATGGCGGGCGCCGGCGCCGGCGCGGCCGGCGGCGAGGGTGCCTACCCGAGCGGCGACCGGATGACCGAGGACATGAAGCGTGGCGTCTCGGCCGGCCGGATGGACCGGATGGAGGAGATGCCCGGCGTCGACACGATGAGCGACTCGACCTCGCGCCGCTACTGAGCACCGCGAGGCATCGCGGCGCCACCGCCGTCCGCGCCCACCCGCCACGGGCGGCGGTGGCCAGGCCCGCCTGGCTCGGCCACGGCGGCCAGACAGCGCTGCGGCCAGACTGGCGGTGGCCGCCGGCCGCAGCCGCCTCACGAACCGGTCGGCTTGTCCGGCCTGGCCGCGGTCCCGCCGGCGATGGCGGCGTCGGCGATCCGGTAGGCGGCCGGCGCGGTCTCGGGGACGGCGAGGGTGCGCGGGGGGACCGGCGCCAGGCGCTGGTATGCGGCGCCGAGCGGCGGGC
>JADGHD010000685.1 GCA_019689615.1 Frankia sp.
GAGCGCAGCGCCATGAGGGTCCAGAGCGCGGCGCGCCATTAGGGGTTGTGCCTGCCTGACCGTCGATGGTCGGCTAGGTGACAATTCCGGCCCTGCTGAGTGGTTCCACCGGGTATCTCGGGACACTAGCGTGACTCTGACGATGTTCCGGTCAAGGGGGGCCACGGTGGGGACCAACTCCGCGCTGCTAGTCACCACCTCCACTGGGGAGGTACGCCTCACCGGCACCGAGGCGGCCGTGGTCGGCCGGGGGCGCGCGTCGCATGTGCTGATCAATGACAGCCGGGTCTCCCGCCAGCACCTGCGGCTCGAGCCGACCAATTCCGGCTGGCGGGCAGCCGACACCAGCGCCAACGGGGTGTGGCGCGACGGGCGCAGGGTCAGCGAGCTGCACCTGCGCCCGGGCGACCAGGTCCGGCTTCGCCTTGGCGGCGTCGACGGGCCGGAGGTCGTGCTCACCGCCCAGCCCGCCGTGGCGCCGGGCGCGCCAGCCGGACGTTCCGGCCAGCCAGCGGCCGCCTCGCGCCCGCCCACCGCGCCACCGGCCGCCGCGGCCGCGCCGCACGCCCGGACACCCGCCGCCGCCGAGGGCCAGGAAGCCCTGTCGAGCCTGAACACCCGCCTGGCCGGGGACGGGACCGCGAGCACCGCCGACCCGCTGGACCCGCCGACCGGGGCGAGCCCAGCGCCAGCCCCGCGCCGGGTGCACCCGATCAAGGGCGGCCGGATCCGGCTGGGCCGGTCCCGCGAGAACGACGTGGCCGTGCCGGACCTGCTGGCCTCCCGTCACCACGCCGAGCTGTACCTCAAGCCCGGCGGCGTGGCCGAGATCGTCGACCTCGGCTCGGCCAACGGCACGTTCGTCAACGGCCAGCGGGTCACCAGGGCGTCGGTCTCCCAGCGCGACGTGATCGCTATCGGTCACCACCTCTACCAGCTCGACGGCACCAGCCTGGTCGAGTACCGCGACTCCGGCGACGTCGCCTTCGAGGCCGACCACCTGTCGGTCTGGGCCGGCACCAAGCAGCTCATGCACGACATGACGTTCCGGCTGCCCGCCCGGTCCCTGCTCGGCGTCGTCGGCCCGTCGGGCGCCGGCAAGTCGACCCTGCTCAACGCGCTCACCGGCTTCCGCCCGGCCGACGTCGGCTCGGTCCGCTACGCCGGCCGCGACCTCTACGACGAGTACGACGAGCTGCGCCGCCGGATCGGCTACGTGCCGCAGGCCGACCCGCTGCACGCCCAGCTGACGGTCCGTCAGGCCCTCGAGTACGGCGCGGAGCTGCGCTTCCCGGCCGACACCACCCCGCAGGAGCGCCGGGTCCGGGTGGACGAGGTGATCGGCGAGCTGGGCCTGACCCAGCACGCCGAGAAGAAGGTCTCGCAGCTGTCCGGCGGGCAGAAGAAGCGCACCAGCGTCGCGCTGGAGCTGCTGACCCGCCCGTCGCTGCTCTTCCTCGACGAGCCGACGTCGGGCCTGGACCCGGCCAACGACCAGTCGGTGATGGAGACGCTGCGTGACCTCGCCAAGGGCGGTGGCGCCGGGTCCAGCGACGAGCAGGGCCGGACGGTCATCGTCGTCACGCACAGCGTGTTGTTCCTCGACCTGTGCGACTACATCCTGGTCCTGTCGCCGGGCGGCTACGTCGCCTACTTCGGCCCGCCGGCCGGGGCGCTCGCCTACTTCGGCAAGAAGGACTTCAAGGACTTCGTCGACGTCTTCCGGGAGCTGGAGCGCACCCCGGGCGAGGAGATGGCGGCCCGCTTCCGGGCATCGCAGCACTACGTGCCGTCCGCGGTGGTCGCCCCGTCGGTCCGCCAGGCCCCGCCGGTGCTGCCGAGCATGCGCCAGCAGCCCGTCACCGCCCAGCTCGCGACGCTGACCCGGCGCTACCTGAAGGTCATCCTCGCCGACCGGTCCTACCTGCGGCTGATCGCGCTGTTCCCGATCCTGCTCGGGATCATCCCGCGGGTGATCCCGGCCGACGACGGCCTGGACCTGCTCCCCACCGGCCGGCCGAACACCGACGCGACGAAGGTCCTCGTCGTGCTGGTGCTGTGCGCCTGCTTCATGGGGATGGCGAACTCGGTCAGAGAGATCGTCAAGGAACGGGACATCTACCGGCGAGAACGCACGATCGGCCTGTCCAGAACGGCCTATCTCGGCTCGAAGATCGTGGTGCTGACCGCGATCACCACGGTGCAGTGCATCGTGTTCACGCTGATCGGGCTCACCGGCCGGACCCCGGCCGAGGCGGTGCTGTTCGGCTCGCCGCTGCTGGAGTGCCTGATCGCGGTGATCGCCGCGGCGCTCGCGTCGATGATGATCGGCCTGCTGGTGTCGACGCTGGTCGACAACGCCGACAAGACCATGCCGATCCTGGTGCTGGTGACGATGGCCCAGCTGGTGCTGTCCGGCGGCCTGATCGGGATGGCCGGCCGGATCGGGCTGGAGCAGGTCAGCTGGCTGGCGCCGTCGCGGTGGAGCTTCGCGGCGATGGCGGCCACGGACGACCTGAACAACGTGGCCATGCTCGGCAACGAGCAGCTCGGCACCGACCAGCGCGACCCGCTGTGGAACCACGAGGGCGGGATCTGGCTGCTCGACATCGTGATGTGCGTGCTGATCGGCGCCGCGATGCTCTACCTGACCACGGTCATGCTGCGCCGCATCGAGCCGAAGGTCGGGCGCCCGGCGGCGGCCGGGGTGGCCGCGAGCGCGGTCGTGAACCCGGGCCCGTGGGCCGGCGCCCCGGGTGTCCCCGGCCCGGCCGGCCCGCCCCCCGGC
>JADGHD010000686.1 GCA_019689615.1 Frankia sp.
GCGGACGGTTCTGTTGTGTTTAAGCGACCGGGTGGGGCCCCCGCGGGCGGCCCCCACTGCGGCGCCCCCGGCGGCGGTGCCGGGGCCGGCGGCGGCGTCGGGGCCGAGGGCGGCTGGACGACGCGGGTCGGCGCGTCACTGGGGCCGTGGCGGCCGGGGGCCGGCGGCGGCGCGGCCGGGGCGGCGGCCGGCGTGGCCGACGGGCCCGGGTCGTCGACGGTGATGCCGAAGTCGGTGGCGATGCCGGCGAGGCCGGAGGCGTAGCCCTGGCCGACCGCGCGCACCTTCCATGCGCCGGCCCGCCGGTAGAGCTCGACCATGATCAGGGCGGTCTCGCTGGTCAGGCCGGTCGGGTCGAACCGGACGATCTCGGCGCCGGCGCGGCTGTCGCGCACGGTCACGCTCAGACCGCGCACCTGCGCGAACGTCCGCGGCGGGTCGATGCTGCCGGTGACGACGATCCGGTCGATGCCCGACGGCACGGCGCCCAGCGAGAACTCGAGCCCGGACGGCGGCAGCAGGCGGACCCCGGGGCCGGTGGGCTGGTTGAAGAAGACGAAGTCGGCATCGGAGCGGACCTTGCCGGTCGGCGTCAGCAGCAGCGCGGCGATGTCCAGCGCCGTCGACGAGGAGATCTCCACCCGCACGTCCGGCGCCGGCAGCGGCGCGTTCGCCCCCTTGCTCAGCACCTGTGCCATCGTTCCTCCCGTCGTCCTACGTCCGGGCCAACGCGGCGGGCCGCACCGATCGTTCCAGACCGGAGCCGGTCAGCCCGGGTACGCCACGAGCACCGCCGTGCGGGGCGCGGCGCGCTTGAGGCCCACCTGGCCGCCAGGTCCCAGTCCGGCAACGGCCGTGCCGGGGTGACCTTCCTCGTGCCGAACCTACCTACCTGCCCGGTTTCGGCCCAGTGCCGGATGCCGCCCAGCGGCCGCCTGGGCATGTCCGCTTCCCGACGGCCCATGCCGGCGGTGGCTGGCACGAGGGGCGGCGATCGAGTGTGAATCTGCTGACTCTGAGGCCCGGTGAGCCCCTTATCGGTGCGCGAATTGCCGGTCGAGCTGCGAGGATCGACCAACCGCCCCAACGGCGGGCGATGAAGGCGCGACCAAGGAGCTACGGCAATGCAGTTCGGCCGCTACTTTGAGGAGTTCGAGGTCGGCGCGGTGTACAAGCACTGGCCAGGCAAGACCATCACCGAGTACGACGACCACCTGTTCTGCCTGCTCACCATGAACCACCATCCGCTGCACATCGACGCGCATTACGCGGAGGAGACGACCCAGTTCAAGCGGAACGTGGTGGTCGGGAACTACGTCTACTCGCTGCTGCTCGGCATGTCCGTGCCGGATGTGTCCGGCAAGGCGATCGCCAACCTCGAGGTCGAGTCGCTCCGGCACGTCAAGCCGGTGTTCCACGGGGACACGATCTACGGCGAGAGCACCGTGCTCGACAAGGTCGAGTCGAGGAGCAAGAACGACCGCGGCATCGTCACCGTCGAGACCCGCGGCTACAACCAGGACGGCGTCCTGGTCTGCGTCTACCGGCGCAAGGTGATGGTCCCCAAGCGCTCCTACGTCGAGGCCCACGGCGGCGAGCAGCCCGGCCGTCCGGTCCCGGTGGAGTCCTGAGACGGTGCCCGGGCCGGCCGCGCCGGCCGCGCGCCTGACCTGGCAGCGTGGCCGGCACGGCGGTGCCCGGGCGGCTGGCGCGGTTGGCCGGGCGGCCGGCAGGGCACATCCTGCGCAGGTCCGATGTCCAGCCACGGTGCCCGATGTCGGCGTCGGCCGGTGGCGGGCCGGTGCCGAGCGCGCCCCCGCCCCGCGCGGCCAGCGGCGGCCGCCGGCGTCGCCACCGGAGCGCCGAGTTCGGGAGGAGCCAGGTGACGAGCGCGCCCGCCTGTCCCCGCTGCCTTGGCCAGCTCGCGCCGCCAGACCTGTGGAGCGACCAGTTCCGGTGCGCGTCTCACGGCGACGTCGCGCCCTTCCACCAGTCGGGATCATCGCCGGCCGATGCGCTGCGCCAGCTTGGGCGGACGTCGTCGGTGCCGGTCTGGGTCCCGACGCCGATGCCGGTGCACTGGTACGTCGGCGCGGTGGGCTGGGCGGGCGACGAGCGGACCGGCGCCAGGGCGGCGGCCCTGGCCACCGCCGGCCCGTGCCCGGTAGGCGGGCCGGCCGAGATGGTGCTGGTCGCCGAGTCGCCGGGGATCGGCCTGGCCGCCCGGCTGGCCGGGATCGACGGGACGGACCCGCGGGAGCTCGCGACCCGGCCGGAGACAAAGGTGGAGGCCAACGGCCATCCCACCGCGCTGTGGCCGGTGGCCTCGCCGCCGGACCGGACGGGCTACGTCGGCGAGGCAGGCGGCGTGTGGCTGTGGGTGCTGCTCTGGCCGGCCGACGCCGCGTTGCTGCTGCTGGAGAACCTCGTCCTGGCCGACCTGCGGGACCGCCCGGCTCTGGTCGACACCCTCTTCTTCGGCGCCCACACCGACCGGCTGCTCACCCCGCTGCCGGACGGGCCGGCGCCGCCCGGCTGACCCCAGGTGGCCGGATCCTCGTACGCTCCCCAACGACAGCCGGCCCATCCGGGCGCCGGGCGAGGGGACGAGGAGAGGAAGACGGCCGCCATGACGGACACCGCCGACGCGGGCGCCCCGCCATCCCCGACCGGCCAGCCAGCCGCGGCCGAGCCGGCGGTCGCGGCGCCGGCACCCGAGCCGGCCGCGGTCGACCGGGGGCTGCTCACCGTCATCGTGAACCCGCGCGCCGGGGGCGGGCG
>JADGHD010000687.1 GCA_019689615.1 Frankia sp.
GCGGCACCGCACGCGCCCACGCCCACCGGAACGGCCCCTGACCCAGACCCCCGCAGCGCGCCCACCACCAACGGGCGAGCACCCGGCAGCCGGCCCCACCGCCTCGCGACTCGGCGTGGGCCGAGCCCCGGTGCGCCGCCGCGGCGGCGGCCGACGCGGCTACCCCGGCACGGGCGCCCGGGCGAAGTGCTCCACGACGGCCCTGCAGAAGGCCGGCAGGTCGGCGGGCGAACGGCTGGTGAGCAGCTGCCCGTCAACGACGACCTCCTCGTTGACCACCTCGGCCCCGGCATTGCGCAGGTCGGTCCGGATGCTCGGCCAGCAGGCGAGCCGCCGCCCGCGAACCACATCCGCCTCGACCAGCAACCACGGCCCGTGGCAGATCGCGGCGACCGGCTTCCCACTGGCGACGAAGGACCCAACCAGGTTCACCGCCTCCCGGCTCATCCGCAGCCGGTCCGGGTTCGTCGTCCCCCCAGGCAGAAGCAGTCCGTCGTACTCGTCCACGGACACATCGGCCACCAGCCGGTCCACCGGCACGGTCCCCGCCACGGTGTCGAACTGCCGCGTCTGGATCTCCCCCGGGTGCAACGACACCACCTCGGTCGTCACCCCCGCGCCCAGCAGCGCCCCCCGAGGCTCTTCCAACTCCACCCGCTCAACGCCGTCGGTGGCCAGGATCGCGATCTTCTTCGTTCCGCCCAGATGATGCGTCACTGTCCTGCCCCTTTGCCGCCTCGATGGATGGACGTGCCCTCCCTCCCTGGCCTGAGCGCCGCACCCACCACCCAAACCTCCCGAGGCCACGAGCAGCCGCGGTATCGGCTCACAAGCCGCGACGCCAGCAGAGCAAGGACCAGACGCACCCCAGATCGTCAGATCGACTTGACGTCAGATCGATCTGACGCAAGGATGGTCACATGATCACCCCTGACGCCCTCGAAAAGCAGATGACGCTACGCGTCGCGGTAGCCCGCTACGAACACCTACGCGAACGCGACTCCCTGGCCGGCTCCGACGGCCTGGGCGACGCCCGCCCCCTAAGCCGCGAAGAAGCCCTGGAACTGCTGGCCCTCGGCGAGGTCATCGCCCGCAAGGCCGGCTACGGCAGACAACTCGCCGTCCGCACAGCCCGCGCCGCCGGCGCCTCCTGGTCCCAGATCGGCCAGGCTCTCGGCACCAGCAAGCAAACCGCCTGGGAAGTCCACAATCGCTGGCTCGAGTCCCAGGAGCAGGAGGCCACCGCCCCCGACCCCGACAACTGGCCGCCGCTGTAGGAACCTGCCCGGCGCCGCTCTGCCAGAGCCGGGTCAGGCGTCCGCGTCTTCGGTGCTTTCAACGGTCGCCGTCCTGCCGCGCATGGTGGGGAACAGGACGACGTCGCGCAGGGTGGGGGCGTCGGTGAGCAGGGCGATGAACCGATCGAGTCCGATGCCGAGACCGGACATCGGCGGCATGCCGTACTCCATTGCTTCGATGAAGTCCTCTTCCATCATCATCGTCTCGTCGTCGCCTGCCTCGCGCAGCTCGGCCTGTTCCTCGAGGCGGGCGCGCTGCTCGACGGGGTCGATCAGCTCGGAGTATGCCTTGACGATCTCCCAGCCGTTGACGACGACCTGGAAGCTGTCGAGCTGGGTGTCGTCGTGGTCGCTGCGCCGGGCGAGCGGGACGAGTTCGGCCGGGTGGTGGAGCAGGAAGCAGGGCTGGACAAGCTGGGGGCGGACGGTCTTCTTGTAGAGCAGGTCGACGAGGCTGGCGTAGGACGGCGCGTCGCCGATGTCGAGGCCGAGGGCGGCGACCCGGGCCTGGAGCGTGGGGAGGTCGCGGACCTGGCGCAGGTCGATGCCGGTGCGCTCGGCGACGGCGTCCCGGTAGTCGATCTCGGGCCAGTCGGCGCCGAAGTCGAGCTTGGTGCCCTGGTAGGTGATGGTCCGGTCGCCGATCACGTCGTCGAGGACGGTCAGGATCAGGTCGCGGACGAAGGCCATGTTGTCGCGGTAGTCCCAGTAGGCGGCGTACCACTCCAGCATGGTGAATTCCTGCAGGTGCGAGGCGTCCATGCCCTCGTTGCGGAAGTTCCGGCCGATCTCGTAGATCCGGTCGAAGCCGCCGACGACGACCCGCTTGAGCTGGGTCTCCGGGGAGATCCGCAGGTAGAAGTCCTCGCCGAGGGCGTTGTGCCGGGTGACGAACGGCCGGGCCGCAGCGCCGGAGGCCGCTTCCTGGAGCATAGGAGTCTCGACCTCGAGGAAGTCCGCGTCGTCGAGGAACCGGCGGATCCGCTGGATCACCCTGGTACGGGTTTGGAACCGTTCCCGTGACTCGGTGTTGACGAGCAGGTCCAGGTAGCGGCGCCGGTAGCGGGTCTCGACGTCGGCGATCCCGTGCCACTTGTCGGGCAGCGCCCGCTCCGCCCGGTTGAGCAGGACGAAGTCGGCGGCGCCGACGGTCCGCTCGCCCTTACGGGTGGTGTAGAGGGTGCCGGTGACGCCGACGAAGTCGCCGATCTTCACCGAGGTGTGCCACCCCTTGAACGTGTCCTCGCCGATGTCGTTGCGCGCCAGCGAGATCTGGACCCGCCCGGAGCGGTCCTGGAGCTGGCCGAAGACGAGCCCGCCCATCCGGCGCCACAGCATGAGCCGGCCGGCGAGGCGCACCGGTGTGCCGTCGGGCGCCTGCTTGGCCTCGGCCGCCGTCGTGTCCGTGGGATACCCGGACCGGGGCCGGTAGGCGCCAGGCTGCTCGACAGACATCAACGCACCTTCTCGATGGGGA
>JADGHD010000688.1 GCA_019689615.1 Frankia sp.
GGGCGAAGGGGGACAGGTGGGCGGCCCAGAGGGCCTCATCCGAATAGGCGTTGCCGACGCCGGCCAGGATGGACTGGTCCGTGAGGATGCTCTTGACCTGGCTGCGGCCCGCCGAGCTGAGGAGTTCTGCCAGGGCGTCGACCGTGAAGGCGGGGTCAAGGGGGTCGATGCCGAGGCGGGCGATGCCGGGGACGTCGTTGGGGTCGCGGACGACGTAGACGGCCAGACGCCGTTGGGTGCCGGCCTCGGTGAGGTCGAAGCCCGAGTTGTCGTCGAAGACCGTGCGCCAGGCCAGGCCGCCGCGGCCGGGGCGGGGTGGGGCCGACGGCTGGGTGTCCTTCCAGCGCAGCCAGCCCGCCTTCGCCAGGTGGGTCACCAGGTCGATGCGCTCGCCGTTCGCGTCGGCGAGCACGAGGTCGAGGAACTTGCCGCGTCGGGTGGCGTCGACGACCGTCGCCCCGACGAGGTCGGCGGGGGACGGGGTGACGGTGCGCAGGGCGTTGACGGCGACCGGGACGGCGCGCGCGACGACCTTGCCGGCCGCGCGTTCCCGCAGCACCGCGGCCAGCGCCTCCATCTCCGGCAGCTCCGGCATGCGGTCAGTCTCCTCGCGTGGGCGCTTGCTGACCACCACCGCGAGGGGCCCGACCCGCGCATGGGACCGTAGTCGCATGGATTCGGGTGGGTCCGGAATGGCGGGGGCGCTGCCGGACGGGCCGTGGCTCGGCTGCCCGTGGTGCGGGGGTGCGGTGCCGCTCGGCCACCTCGTGCCCGCGGACGAGGAACCGGGCGCGCTGGTGGCCGTCTGCGGTGACTGCGGCCGGCGGGTGTCCTTCGTCCAACCCGCTGGGCCCTGAGTGGTGTCGTCCCGGCGACGCGGGCAGCGACGCATCCGCCGCTGCGGGAAACTGCGGATGCGGCACGGGAGTGTGGAGCGGGGAGGGCGCCGGTGACGGAGGACGCGAAGGGCGCGGCCCGGCGCCCGGCCTCCGGCCTGCCCGGCGAGCCGCTCGCCGCGCACGACCCGCGCCGGGTCGGCCCGTACGCCCTGCTGGGACGGCTGGGCGCCGGCGGGATGGGCACCGTGTACCTCGGCCGGGGGCAGGGCGGCCGGCTGGTCGCGGTGAAGGTGATCCGGCCGGACCTCGCGGCCGACCCCGAGTTCCGGCGCCGGTTCCGGGACGAGGTGGAGGCCGCCCGGCGGGTGGCGCCGTTCTGCACGGCCGAGGTGCTCGACGCCGATCCGGACGCGGCGGCGCCCTACCTGGTGACCGAGTTCATCGACGGGCTGCGGCTGGACCAGGCGATCGCCCGCGGTGGGCCGCTGTCGCCATCGACCCTCACCGGGCTCGCGGTCGGGGTGGCGACGGCGCTGACCGCGATCCACCGGGCGGGACTGGTGCACCGCGACCTCAAGCCCAGCAACGTGCTGCTGTCCCTGTCCGGGCCGCGGGTCATCGACTTCGGGATCGCCCAGGCGCTGGTCGGCACCAAGGCCAAGCCGACGGCGTGGGGGTTCGGCTCCGCCGGCTGGATGGCGCCGGAGCAGATCAACGGCCAGCCGATCGGACCGGCGGCCGACGTCTTCACCTGGGGCATCCTGATGGCCTACGCCGGCACCGGCCGGCACCCGTTCGGCGAGGGGCAGGACATCGACCTCGCCTACCGCACCGTCTCCGCCGAGCCCGACCTGTCCGGCCTGCCCGCTCCGCTGCACGACCTGGTCGCCGCCGCGCTGCGCAAGGACCCGGACAGCCGGCCCACCGCTCGCGAGCTGCTGCTCGCGCTCGTCGAACGGGGGCCGTCCAGCGGCGACCCGCTCAGCCAGGGGGAGACGCTGCTCGGGATCGCGGCCGACCGGGCGGACGAGATGGCAAGCCCCGCGGTGGCCGCGCTGACCGGGCCGGACCCCCAGGCCGGCGGCTGGGCGCCGGCGGGTGGGCCGGTCATGGACGGGATCGTGGCGCCACGCCAGCCGTCCTCGCCCGTCGGCGGCGACGGCGGCGGCTGGCCGCCGGACGGGCGGCCCGGCGGGCTGCGGCCGACGCTGCGGCTGCCAACCCGCGCGTTCGGGCATGGCGGGCGGATCGGCGTTGTACTCACGATCGTGCTGGTGATCATCGGGGTCGTCGCCATCGCGCTGATCGCGCTGAATCCTGGGAGTTCCAACGACCCGCTCGCCGGGCCGACGACGACTCCTTCTCCGTCCACCTCGTCCGGTCCGCAGGGGCGCCGCGGCAATCACTTCGAGTTCCGGGTCACGCATTGGGAGTGCGGAGTTGAGTCCCTTCTGCTGATCCACCGGCCTGACGGGCAGTTCTGCCTGGTCGATGTCGAGGTCCGCAATATCGGTAACGAGACCCGGCAGCTGCTTGCCAACCGGCAGTACCTCTTCGACCAGACCGGTAGTCGGCACACTGCGGACATGATCCAGGCGATCGTGAACGCGTTCGGCGAGACGCTGTGGCGTCCGATCAAGCCGGGTGACACCGCCAAGGGACAGATGGTGTTCGACATCCCGAAGAACACCCAGCCGGACCGCCTCGAGCTGCACGACAGCTTTGTCGACACCGAGGGCGTCACCATCCCCCTTCCGCCTCGCTGACCACCACCTAGCCGGGTAGTGGCGACGTTTCGTCTGCCTACCCCGCAAACCCGCCGTTATGAGGCACACTCCTGTCTCAGCCGCGGGGCACTTCGCACATGTCAGCCTTCTGCCTACATGTGCCGACGACTGCCCTGAAGCGGGTGGGGCGACCGGCGCGCGCC
>JADGHD010000689.1 GCA_019689615.1 Frankia sp.
GCCGCGGGCCGGCGCGTGGGCGCCGAGCCTCGCGGCGGGCCCGGTGGCGGCGGTTCAGGAGTCCGCGGTGAGCCCGAAGGTGCGGACGTCCTGCCCGACCCTGATGTCGGCGACGCTGCTGACGATCGCGGTCGGGCGGTAGGGGAAGCGCTCCACGTCCGCCACGCTCGTGATCCCGGACAGCACGAGGACGGTGTCCATCCCGGCCTCCATACCGGCGATCACGTCGGTGTCCATCCGGTCGCCGACCATGACCGTCTTCTCGCTGTGCGCCGCCAGCGTGTTCAGCGCGGTCCGCATCATCAGCGGGTTCGGCTTGCCGACGTAGTACGGCTCGACCCCGGTCGCCTTGGTGATCATCGCCGCGACCGAGCCGGTCGCCGGCAGCAGCCCCTCGGCGGACGGGCCGGTCGGGTCCGGGTTGGTCGCGATGAACCGCGCGCCGTCGCGGACCAGCCGGATCGCCTTGGTGATCGCCTCGAAGCTGTAGGTCCTGGTCTCGCCGAGGACGAAGTAGTCGGGCTGGTGGTCGGTGAGCACGTAGCCGATCTCGTGCAGCGCCGTGGTCAGCCCGGCCTCGCCGACGACGTAGGCGGTGCCGCCGGGGCGCTGCTGGTCCAGAAAGCGCGCGGTCGCCAGCGCCGAGGTCCAGATCCGCTCCGTCGGCACGACCAGGCCGGAGGTGCGCAGCCGGGCCTGCAGGTCGCGGGCCGTGTAGATCGAGTTGTTGGTCAGCACCAGGTAGCCGAGACCGGCCTCGGTGATGGCGGCGAGGAACTTGTCCGCGCCCGGGATGGGACGGGCCTCGTGCACGAGCACGCCGTCCATGTCGATGAGGTAGTTCTCAATGACCCGCAGGCTCACACCTCCCGGATTCTGCCGCCGTTGCGCCCGAGGACAGCGGGCAGGGTCGACAAGGTGACTGTCCGTAGGGCTGGGCGCGGGCGACCGCGACGCGCCGGGCCGCGTCGTGCGTCGCTGGCCGCGGCGGCCCCGATACGGCCCGCGGGCACCGCCGTCAAGAGCCCCGCGGCCGTCCGTACCAGGACAGCGAGCCGCCTTCCGGTCAGGACGGACGGTGTGGTGCGCTAGGGCCATGGCTGACAACCTCATTCACCGGCTTCCCCCGACGTTCGACTCCGTCGAGGAGGAGCGCCTGCACCGCAAGCAGCGGCTCGCGGCGGCAATGCGCCTCTTCGGCCTGTACGGCTTCGAGGAGGGCATCGCCGGGCACATCACCGCCCGCGACCCCGAGCTCACCGACCACTTCTGGTGCAACCCGTTCGGCCTGTCCTACTCCCACATCCGCGTGAGCGACCTGATCCTCGTCAACCGCAAGGGCGAGGTCGTCGAGGGGCGCTACCCGGTGAACCCGTCGGCCTTCGCCATCCACTCCCGGATCCACGCCGCCCGCTCCGACATCGTCTCGGCGGCGCACAGCCACGCCGTCCACGCCCGCGCGCTGTCCGCCATCGAGGGCGAGACGATCGAGCCCATCACCCAGGACGCGTGCGCCTTCTACGAGGACCACGGGGTCTACGACACCTACCTCGGCCCGATCTTCGACCCGGCCGAGGGCGACGCGATCGCCCGGGCGCTCGGCAGCGGCAAGGCCGTGATCCTGCGCAACCACGGCCTGCTGACCGTCGGCGACTCCGTCGACGCCGCCGTGTACTGGTTCCTGTCCGGCGAGCGGTGCGCCCAGGTCCAGCTCATGGCCAAGGCCATCGGCACGGTCCGCCACGTCCCGCACGAGCAGGCCAAGCTCACCCAGCAGCTCACCGGCAACGGCCTGACCGGCTGGCTGAACTTCCAGCCGCTGTGGGACCAGATCACCCGCCTGCAGCCCGACCTGCTGGACTGACCGCCTTCTCGGCCCGCCCGCGCGCGGCCACCGTCGCGGTGGCCGCCGTGGCCACGGTGGTGTGGCCGCGGCGGTCGCTCCGCACCCGTCCTGCCCAAATTTCGCGGAACGCCAGGAAAACGGACGACACCTGACAGGACGGCGCACAGCGTGCTAGGACAACGTAGGCCTGACGCTGTGCGTCTGCTGGTGTGGACGGACAGCGAACGCGACGGCCCGCGGGTCACGGCGCGGGATGCGGACGTAGGGGGGGCTGGGTGGCACGACGGCGCGGCGAGTACCGCACCTGGGACGAACTCTCCCCCCAGGAACGCCGCCTAGGCCTGGCGATCCTCGGCGGGATCGGCGTCATCGCGGTAGCTGCCGTCGTCCTGGCCTTCGGCGGCATCGGCAAGGTAGGCGGGGTCTCCGGCGGCGGCGAGCCGCTCGGCGCCGCCGCCCCACCGGTGGTCAGCGTCGCCGCGGAGTCTGACGACACGAAGGCGAACGGCACGGAGCCGGACGGCGCGGAGCCGGACGGCCCGAAGCCAGACCAGGCGGCGCTGGACCAGTGGTACACGGCGATCGACGGCCACCGGCACGACATCAGCGGCTTGGCCGGCACGGTCCGCGCCGCGATCGCCGCCCTCGACGGCATGGCGCTCGAGCCAGCCTGCACCCAGCTCGCCGCCGCGGTCACCACCGCGACGGCGTCCGCCTCACCCCCAGCCAGCCCCGACGCCGACGCCTGGGCAGGCGGCCTGCGCGCCTACGGCCAGGCCGCCGACTGGTGCGCCCAAATCTTCGACGAGATCCCCGACGTCGACCCCACCATCCCCGACCTGCACCAGCGGATCATCGCCTCCCTCGACACCGCCGACACCGCCTGGTCCGGCCTACGCCCCACCACCTGTCTA
>JADGHD010000690.1 GCA_019689615.1 Frankia sp.
GGGTTGGGAGCTGTGATCGGGGGAAGAGGCTGATCGAGGCCCTGCCGCGCGGGCGGCTCGTTCTGGTGGGAACGCCGCCTACTCGAGGCGTTCGCGCGCCACGCGGCAGAGCGTGGTCGCGATGGCGTTCAGCACGACGGACAGGACGATCGCGACCAGGGAGGAGGCCCAGGCCTCCGCGGTGCGGAAGGACGACTGGGCGACGGCGAGCCGGAAGCCGAGGCCGGACGTGCCCATGATCCACTGGGCGAGCATCGCGCCGACGACCGCCGCGACCGTCGACATGCGCAGCGCCACCAGCAGCGACGGCAGCGCCGACGGCAGCGCCAGCCGGCGGTAGCGCTGCCAGCGGCCGGCGCCGAGGACCCGGAACAGGTCGTCCGAGCCCGGCGGGGTGGCCCGCATCCCGGCGGTGGCGAACACCAGCACCGGGAAGAAGGAGATCAGCCCGGCGATGACCAGGATGGTCATGGTGCCGTAGCCGAACACCCGGGCGAGCACCGGGGCGATCGTGACGATCGGCAGGCACTGGGTCAGCAGCGCCGGCCCGTTGATCACCGCCCTGGCCACCGGGGAGAACCACGAGACCGTGGCCAGCAGACCGCCGGCGGCCGCGCCGAGCAGCAGCCCGCCGACGACGACCGCCGCGGTGGCCGCGGCGTCCCGGACGAACGACATCGGGTGGTCGGCGATGTAGGCCAGCACCCGCCCGGGTGCCGGGGCGACGGCCGGCGGGATGTCGGCGAGCTCGACCCAGGCCGCCCAGGTGAGCAGGATCAGCGCGACCGGCCAGACCGCGTGCGCGAGCGTGCGGCCAGCGGCCGGCCACGACCGGCTGACCGCCCGCCCGGCGCTGCGGGCGCCACGGGCGAGCGCTGCCTGCCGCGGCCCGCCGGCCGCGGCGACGGCGGGTGAGGAGGCCGTGAGAGGTGACGGCACGGGAGGTCCTTCGCTGGTCGGTCGGGTCACGCGGGTTGGTCGCAGCACGCTGGTCCTCGGGTCAGCGCGCGCCGGCAGCCCTGGCCGCCGCCAGCTTCTCCGCGTAGGCCTTGTAACGCAGGGTGAGCCAACGGTTCATCTGCGGCAGCGTGCTCTCCTGCCAGGAGTAGCGGCCGCGCCTGGCGTAGCGGGAGCGCAGGCCCTGCTGCATCCGCGTGTTGCTGTGGATGTCCTGGTCGTTGATGTTCTGGTTCACGGCGTTCTGCATCTGGAACGCCCACTCGAAACCGGGAGACTTCAGCGAGCTCTCCGGGAACAGCCAGGCCATCCGCAGGGTCATCGTGTTGGCGGACTCGGGCGTGATCAGGAAGTAGAAGACCTGGTCGGGGCTGAGCGCGAAGAACACGGTCGGCAGCACCGAGGCGAACATGATCCGGCTACGGCGCTTTTCCGACAGGTTCGGCAGGATCGGCAGGACGCTCTTGCCGGTCGGGTTGAATCCCGCGTCGATCCAGCGGTAGTTCGTCGGGTGCATGATCTGGCCGTCGCTGTCGTCCCATTCGACGAACTCCGCCATCGAGGCCGGCGCCACGTCGTGGTAGCCCATGTGGACGAACGACGTGTGGTACGGCTCGAGGGCGTTCTCATGCATCCCCTTCCAGTTCCACGGCTGGTTGGGGTAGGCGAGGTGGTTGATCGCCTTGAGGTTCGCGACGTCGTAGGCGATGAACTCCGGCTCGAGCTTCTCCAGCGTCGGGGCCAGCGGCTTCGCGTCCGGGTCCATGTTGGCGAAGATCATCCCGTGCCAGATCTCCACCTTCAGCTGCGGCAGCGCCGTCTCGGCGCGCAGCTCGGCGAGCGGGCAGGTGCGGGTCATCTCCGGCGCCGCGACCAGCGAGCCGTCCAGGCCGTAGGCCCAGTAGTGGTAGGCGCAGCGGAACTGCTTGGTGGTGCCGGCGTCGCCGTCCACGACGACCGGGTAGCCGCGGTGCTGGCAGATCGCGGACATCACCCGGATGACGCCGTCGTCACCGCGGACCACGATCAGCGGCTCGTCCGCGACCTGGATCGTGAAGTAGTCGCCGTTGTTCGGGATCTGGCTCACGTGCCCGAGACAAAGCCACTCCCGGGCGAAGATCGCCTCCTTCTCGAAGGCGTAGAACTCCTCGGAGGTGTACACGGCCGGCGGCATCGTGCGCGCCTTCGTGAAGTCCGGATCGGTGTACTGGTCCAGTTCATCGAGGATCGCGCGGACCTCGGGCGTGAGCAGGGTCATCACCGCTCCTTCTGGGTGGCGGTTCCTTCTGGGTGGCGGTCAGCCGACGTTGACGACGGAGGGCGTCGCGGAGTCGCGCACCACGACGCAGACACAGGGCTCGGTGCCGGGGTTCTCCTCGCGGTGGACCAGGCCGGCGGGGATCACCGCGATCTGGCCGGCCCCGGCGGTGAAGTCCTCCTCGCCGTCGGGCCCGGTGACGAGGAAGCGCATGGAGCCGGAAACGATGCAGACGATCGTGGTCTGGTCCTCGTGGTGGTGGGCCACCGACGCGTGCCCGGGCGGCAGGACGCTGGTCCCCAGCCACATGCCGGCGGCCGAGACCGCGGTGCCCCGGGACAACGCGCCGGACGCGCCGCCGGCGTCCGGCGCGTTGTCGGTGTCGAGCGCGCCCGTGCCGACCACCTCGCAGCCGCTGGGGAAGGTGACGCGGGCCGCGGTCGAGCTCATCGTGGGTTCCCTTCGGTGGTCGGTGCTCAGGCGGTGGCCGCGGCGGCGGAGCGGACGCGGGTGCGCAGCGCGCCGACGCCGTC
>JADGHD010000691.1 GCA_019689615.1 Frankia sp.
GGACCTGCCCGGTGGCTGGACCCTGACGGCAGACCCCGCCACGGAAGCCGAAGCCGCAGCGGGCACTGGAGCCGTTCGCCGCCGGCCCGGCCCCGCTGGCCCGGGTTGTGCGCGTGGCCGTCCACCCGGCGCTGGAGGCGGCCTCGCTGACGCCCGCGGTGCCGCTGTCGGTGAACGAGCGGCTGCGGCTGCACGAGATGCTGGGCCGCTACATCTCCGGCCTGCCCACACCCCTCACCGGCGTGAGGGGTGTGCCGTACGGGCCGGTGTGGCCGCTGGACACCCCCGCCCTGGCAGGCTGGCGAAGCCACCTCATCGCCCGGCTCGCCGACTGCCAGTTCGACTACCTCCACGCGCCCGGCCCCGCCACGGCCGCCGACCTGCTGGCCAAGGAGGCCGAGACCGGATGAATACCGCCGCGATCCTGCCCAGCCGCAACGAGCCGGCCACCATCGCCGCCGTCACCGCCGCCGTCGACACCGCGCTCGCCGAGCACCGGTCGGTCATCGTGCACGCCGACTCCTCCGACACCCCGGACACCTCCGAATGCTTCGCCGCCACCGGCACGCGGGCGGCGAAGGTGCCGCTGACCGGGCTGGTGCGGGGCAAGGGCGCCCAGATCCTGGCCGCCGCCCGCCGCCCAGACCTCTCCGACGCCGACGCGGTGCTGATCGCGGACACCGACACCCGGGGCCCCGACCCCGCCGTCTACACCGCGCTGCTGGACCGCGTACGCGACGGGGCAGCCCTGGCCATCGCCGACTACCCGCGGCACTGGGACGAGGCCAACCTCACCAACCACCTTGCCCGGCCGCTGATCGCCGCCACCACCGGTCACGACGTTCCCCAGCCACTCGCCGGGGACCTCGCCCTCTCCCGTGCCGCCCTGGACGCCGTCCTCGACGCCGCCCGGGCTCTGCCCGCGGAGGTGGCGGCGTGCGTGGACGGCTACGGCATCGACGCGTTCCTGCTGCTGACCGCCGCCACCGTCGGGCCCATCGCCTCCGTACGGCTCGACGGGCCCAAGCAGCACGCCGGGTCCTTCCCCCACCTGGCGGCCATCTACCACCAGGCCGTCCCCGTCCTGCTGCACCTGACCGCGCCGTGGACCCCGCCGCCGGCACCGCCGGGCGGCGGACCAGCGCTCTACCGCGCTGCTGATCGCACGGTCGAGCCCGCCCGCCTTCAGGCCATGCTCACCACGCTGGACAGCTTTGGCCCACACCCCGGCGGATACGATGAACACCCGTGGCCGCTGCCCGCCGCGGACGCCTGGCACGCCGTCAACTCCGGCACGCCGGCGCCCGACGCGGCCCGTCGGCTGTGGCCGCACTACCTAAGGCGCGTGACCGACTGGCTCACCAGCGGGCCACGCGCCACCACCCGGCAGCGGGAGGAGACGCTCGCCGCCGCGCACGCCCGCCTGCACGCCGCCGTCCTCACCCCAGCAGGAGCCCGCCGATGACCGCCGCCCCGACCTTCGGCTTCTCCGCCTTCGCCCTGGAGCCCTTCCCCGAGCTCCAGCCGGGCGACGACCTGGCGGGCACCATCACCGACGTCCTCGCCCGCACCGGCACCGAACTGCGCGACGGGGATGTGGTGGTAGTGGCCTCCAAGGCCGTGAGCATCGCGGAGAAGCGGTACGTCGACCTCGCCAGCGTCACCCCCGGCCCCGAAGCCCTGGAACTGTCCGCCAAGACGGGCAAGCCCGCCGAGATCGTGCAACTGATCTTGGACGCCAGCGGCAGCAACTACTTCCTGGCCACCGAGAAGGGCCCTATCATCGCCCGGCACACCCTCGGCTACCAGCTGACCTCCGCCGGGATCGACCGCGCCGGCACCGAAGGTGCCTGGCTGCTTCCCGTGGACCCGGACGCCTCCGCCCGCGCCCTGCGCGACGCCCTGATCACCTACACCGGCACAACCGTCGCCGTGGTGATCGCGGACTCCGACGGACGCGCCGACCGTCGCGGAGCCACCGTCATCTCCATCGGCGCGGCCGGCGTCGCGCCGCTGCGGACGACGGAGCACGGCGGCAAGCGGCAGGAGGAGACGTTCACCGACCTCATCGCCGCGGCGGCCGGGATCATCCTCGGGCAGCGCGGACGCGGCGCCCCCGTCGCCGTCCTGCGGGGCATCGCGTACGAGGCGAGCGACGAGGGCGTTTCGGCGATGCTCCACCACCGGCCGTGACGCTGCTGATCACGGGCGCGGCCGGGGCCATCGGGACCCGACTGGCGGCCGACCTCGCCGCCCACGGGATACCGCTGCGGCTGCTCGACCAGCGGCCCCCGCCCGCCGGGCCGCCCGCGGGCGCCGAGTTCGTCCAGGCCGACCTGCGCGACCTCGACGCCATCGAGAAGGCCGCCGCCGGGATATCCGCCGTCGTGCACCTCGCGGGGATCACCCAGGAGGGGCCGTTCGCCGACATGGTGGGGCACAACATCACCGGCACCCACCACGTGCTGGAGGCTGCCCGCCGCCAGCGGGTACCGCGTGTGGTGCTGGCCAGCAGCCACCACGTCACCGGCCTGAACCCCGCCGGCGGACCGGCGCCGCTGGCGCCGGACAGCTTCTACGCCGTATCCAAGGTCACCGCCGAGGCCCTGGGCCACCTCTACGCACACAAGACCAACGTGCAGGTCGTCGCCGTCCGCATCGGCAGCTACCGCGACCGCCCCACCGAACCCCGCCACCGGGCGACCTGGCTCAGCCCCCGCGACGCCACCACCCTGCTCTACAA